>JACFNM010000254.1:4319-6054 GCA_019454915.1 Chitinophagaceae bacterium | reverse complement strand
TAAAAAAATCAGAAAATTATCTTTGCTGAGCGATGCGGGTAAAATAACAGGAGAAGAGGCACGCAGGTATATCTGGAATAATACGGTATGGGCCGGTATTTTCGTGGTATTCTTTGCTTTAACCGTAGGATCCACTATCCCGTGGCTATGGTTAATGAGCATTGATGCGCACTGGTACTCAACCATGTATAGCTGGTACACCTTTATGAGCAGCTTTGTGGGAGGGTTGTCTTTAATGGCGCTTTATGTGGTATTTCTGAAAAACCAGGGCTATCTCGAGCATACAACGAGGGAGCAATTACATGATATCGGAAAATATATATTCGCTTTTTCTATTTTTTGGGCCTACCTGTGGTTCTCCCAGTTCATGCTGATTTGGTACGCCAACATCCCCGAAGAAACGGTTTATTTCAAGCCGAGGTTGCAGGGACCTTATAAAGCGATTTTCTGGATTAATTTAATTGTTAACTTTATAGCTCCTATTCTTATATTGATGACACGAGGATCAAAGAGAAATTACGCGATTATTACCTTCATGGCATTTCTCCTTATTATAGGTCACTGGCTCGATTTTTTCCAGATGGTGATGCCGGGTCCGATGGGCGACCACTATAGTTTGGGTTGGTTTGAACTGGGTATGTTAGCGCTCTTTAGCGGGATAGTGATGTTGTTTGCCGGAAGAGCCCTGGCGAAAGCGCCACTGGTGGCGGAGTATCATCCTTACTTCAAAGAGAGTTTGATCCATCATACCTGATAGAGTAGATAATTGTTGATTAGTAAAGAATAATTTTTATATAAAATGACTTCGACCGAATACTTTATTATTTTAATTGCCGTCCTGGTTCTTATCATTGTATTTCAGATTTCCAAGGCAAGTGAGTATGTAGCTGTATTAAAAGGAGAGAAGAAAGCATTAGCACAAAATAATAAGATCAATGGGTTCCTGATGTTGGTTTTCCTGATAGTAGGACTGGCAGCAGCGTGGTGGTGTAACAAACTTTTGTATAAGAAGACTCTTCTTGGTGTTCCCGCTGCTTCTGATTTTGGAGAGAGTATTGATAAACTGATGTGGATTACCCTTATTATTACCGGGATTGTATTTCTACTGACCAATATTCTGCTGTTTTGGTTTGCTTTCAAATACCAGGCTTCTGAAAAGAGAAAGGCCTATTATTATCCGCATAATAATAAGCTGGAGTTTGTGTGGACCGCAGTCCCCGCGATTACCTTTTTAATATTGATTGCATCCGGCTTGTATTACTGGTTTAAAATTACCGGCGAAGCGCCCGATACGGCAACGGAAGTAGAAATTACCGGGCACCAGTTCATGTGGGAGTATCGCTACCCAGGCAAGGATAACGTATTCGGCCGCCAGCACTTCCGGTTGGTAGATGCAGCCAAAAGTAATCCGCTGGGACAGGATTGGAATGATCCGGCGAATCACGACGACCTGCATCCGACAGAAATGCACCTGGTGGTGAATAAACCCGTTAAGTTGATCATCCGTTCTCAGGATGTGATACATGATGTGGGCTTACCTCATTTCCGGTTGAAGATGGATGCTATTCCGGGTATTCCTACAACCCTTTGGTTTACGCCAAAGTACACAACGGAAGAGATGAAGAAGATCACAGGTAATGAGGATTTTGTGTATGAGATAGCTTGCGATCAGATGTGTGGCGTCGGGCATTATTCCATGAGAGGGGTGATAGTGGTGGAAACACAGGAAGAATAC
>JACFNM010000254.1:0-4309 GCA_019454915.1 Chitinophagaceae bacterium | reverse complement strand
CAGAAGCCACAGTTCCTAACGGCGTTCCCCAACGGGATGCCGGCTGCTAAGCCGGCGGGCAACGCAGCTGTGAGTGAACAGTCGGGGGGAGAGAACAATGCCGTGGCTCAGGTGAAGGAGTAGGATAAAGTAAAGAATTTGTTTTTAATGCTTGATCAGTAAAATAATAGTTTACAATGAGTAATGAAGCTGTAATTCAACCGGGTGTCGCTGCGCTGGACGTGCATGGACATGCTGGCGTTGGTCACCATCATGAATCTTTTATAACCAAATATTTATTCAGCCAGGATCATAAAATGATTGCCAAGCAATATATGATCACGGGTATGGTGTGGGCTGTTATCGGAGGGTTAATGTCCGTATTGTTTCGTATCCAGTTGGGCTTCCCCGATGCTACCTTGCCCTGGTTAGAAGACATTTTCGGTCATTGGGCGAAGGGAGGGAGGATTTCTCCCGAGTTTTACTATGCGTTGATTACCATGCATGGTACAATTCTTATTTTCTTCGTGTTGACAGCGGGGTTGACGGGTACATTCGCCAATTTCCTCATTCCGTTGCAGTTGGGAGCAAGAGACATGGCGTCACCCTTTATGAATATGCTTTCGTATTGGTTTTTCGTACTCTCAAGCATCATCATGCTTTCATCTCTGTTTGTTCAGACAGGGCCGGCAGCGGGAGGATGGACGGTATATCCACCTTTGAGCGCTCTGGGAGAGGCGTCCATCGGATCTAAAATCGGAATGGACCTATGGCTTATCAGCATGGCGATATTTGTGGTGTCACAGCTATTAGCGGGACTGAACTACGTGTCTACCATATTGAATATGCGTACTAAGGGGATGACCATGACCCGTATGCCCCTGACCATTTGGGGAGTATTCTTTACGGCTGCATTGGGATTATTATCTTTCCCTGTACTCTTTTCCGGATTCATTTTACTCTTATTTGATCGTCATTTGGGAACGAGTTTTTACCTGTCCGACCTTGTGGTAGCCGGAAATGTGCTGCCAAATGAAGGCGGTAGTGCTATTTTGTATCAGCACCTGTTTTGGTTCCTCGGGCATCCGGAGGTGTATATTATTATTCTACCGACGATGGGTATTGTATCAGAAATCATGTCGGTTAATGCGCGAAAGCCTATTTTCGGCTATACAGCCATGGTGGCTTCTTTGTTCGCTATTGCGGTATTGTCATTCCTGGTGTGGGCGCATCACATGTTTGTCAGCGGTATGAATCCGTTCTTAGGTTCAATTTTCGTGTTACTTACCCTGCTGATTGCCGTACCGTCATCCATCAAAGTCTTTAACTGGTTGACGACGCTCTGGCGAGGCAGTATACGATTGACGCCGGCGATGTTGTTCAGTATCGGATTTGTGAGCATGTTTATTTCCGGTGGTTTAACGGGTATATGGGTAGGTAATGCCACGATTGACATGCACGTACATGACACTTATTTTAATATCGCCCACTTCCATCTTGTGATGGGTGTGGCAGCTTTTATGGGAATGTTTGCCGGTATTTATCACTGGTTTCCCAAGATGTATGGCCGGCAGATGAATAATACAATGGGGTATATTCATTTCTGGGCAACGTTGGTATTGGCGTATGTGATTTTCTGGCCAATGCACTATGAGGGCTTGGCAGGTATGCCGCGCCGTTATTATGATTACTCCATATGGGAATCATTTAAACAATTTGCCGAGCTCAATAAAGTAATCAGTACTGCAGCTATATTGGTGTTCCTGGCTCAGGTGTTATTCCTCTGTAATTTCTTCTATTCTATCTGGAAAGGAAGGAAAGTGACCAATAAGAATCCATGGGACGCCAATACGCTTGAATGGACTACACCCATCAATCCAGGACACGGTAACTGGCCCGGAGAAATTCCGGAAGTACATCGGTGGCCTTATGACTATGGAAAGGATGGAGTTGATTTTATTCCGCAAACAGAACCGGTTACTAAGGAAGAATCGGGATACTAACCGGTAAGAGGACCTGTACGCCACTGCCTGACGGGCCTGGCGAGGCGGGTTGATTGAAACAGATTTTTGAAAGGAAGGGAAATATTATACGTGACGGAGCAACAATCAGTTTGGGGCGTTATCAGAGAGAAATTCAGAGACTATTTGTTGCTGATAAAGTTCACGTTGAATTTAACCGTAGTGTTTTCCAGCGTTATCAGCTATTTGCTGGCGCCTAATGTTACGTTTAACCTTTTGTCAGTTCTTTTATTATTTATTAGTGGTTTGCTAATTACGGGGTCCGCGAATGCGATTAACCAGATTACCGAGAAGGAAACCGATGCGATGATGAAGCGGACGGCCAAACGTCCGGTGGCCAGCGGCAGGATGAGTGTGACAGAGGCAACTGGCTTTGCGGGGATCGCTGCTGTTGCCGGTACGCTGATAATTGGATATTGGTTTAATTGGACGGCGGCGTTGCTGAGTCTGTTCAGTCTTTTTCTGTATGGATTTATTTACACCCCGCTAAAAAGGGTGCATTCCATTTCCGTGTTAATCGGTGCGATTCCCGGAGCCTTACCGTGTTTGATAGGCTGGGTAGCAGGAACAGATGAAATGAGCATGGGCGGCTGGGCATTGTTTGCCATTCAGTTTTTCTGGCAATTCCCTCATTTCTGGGCGATAGCCTGGGTGGCACATAAAGATTATATGCGGGCTGGATTTAAATTAATGCCCTCAGATGCCGGGCCTACTAAATATTCCGCCATACAGGCCATTATCTATTCTGTCTTCATGGTGCCGGTAGGTGTGTTGCCATATCTGTTGCATATGAGCGGTTGGATAAGCATGATTATTGTGTTGATGGCTAATTTGGTAATGGTATGGCAGTGTGTCCGTTTGTACCAGGAGATGAATGTGCAGGCTGCAAGGCGCGTGATGTTCGGATCGTATATCTATCTGCCTGTGGTTTTACTGAGTTTACTGACGGATAAAATAGCAGGCGTGTAATTGTTTTAATATAATGTAAAGTATGTCCTAATGATTCAAATGATGAGTGCACAGGAGAAAAAGGTACATCCTTATAAGTTTAATATGTGGCTGGCTATTGCCGGCATGATTATGATGTTTGCGGGTTTAACCAGCGCTTATATTGTTAAGCGTAGCCAGCCAGGATGGGAAAGTTTCACGTTACCCGGAATATTCTCGGTGTCCACCGGACTTATTCTTATCAGCAGCCTTACTATTCAGGTGGCGTTGAAGTCATTTAAGGCACACCACATGGGCAAATACAGGTTGTTTTTCGCGCTTACCCTATTACTGGGCGTTGTTTTTATTACGCTCCAAATTATGGGCTTTTACCGGTTCAATGAATTGGGGATGAAGATGACGGGGATAGGGTCCAATCCGGCTTATTCATTTGTGCTGGCCATCGCCGGTCTGCATATTTTGCACGTAACGGGGGGAATTGTGGCGTTGCTGGTCATTTTTTTAAAGAGTTTTAGTCGGAAGAAAAGAAATTATGACAGTATGCCCGTGGAAATCGTGGCTACCTACTGGCATTTTGTGGATATACTCTGGCTTTATATTTTTGTTTTTTTTCATTTATTGCACTAAATACTATCAGATATAACAGAACATTGCTTCATTAAATTTTAATTACATGTCAACACAAATACCAGTTGGATACAAATGGTGGACTGGCGGGAAAAGCCCGTATAATATTAGTTACGGCAAGCTGATGATGTGGATCTTCCTGCTTAGTGATACTTTTACTTTTGGCGGTTTGATTATATCTTACGGCTCCATTCGCCTGGCCCATAACTACTGGCCAGATGCCAACTATGTATTTAATAAGTTTCCTTTCCTGGGCGACGCTAATTTGCCTCTGGCTTTTGTGAGCCTGATGACGTTTATCCTCATTATGAGTTCGGTAACCATGGTGCTTGCGGTACATGAAGGACATAAGCGGAATCAGAAGGGTGTAGAGAAATGGCTTCTTTGGACGATTTTCGGTGGACTCCTCTTCTTAGGTTGTCAGGCATGGGAATGGACGCATCTCATCACCCATACACATCCGGTATTGATAGATGGGCAAATTCAGGAAATCGGCGCAACTATTCGGCAGAATCATTTTGGACCGGCAGTACCGGGTCTGATGCATGACGGACACCAGGTGACGCTACCGGGACCGACATCGTTTGGAAACTGCTTTTTCGGTATTACCGGATTTCATGGTTTCCACGTGAGTATCGGCGTCTTCCTGAATATATTGATGTATGTGTGGACCGTAAGGGGAAGATTTGCCAGGATAGGGCATTACGAAATGATTGAGAAAGTAGGATTGTACT
>JACFNM010000253.1 GCA_019454915.1 Chitinophagaceae bacterium | reverse complement strand
CCGTCCGTGATCACTCTTTTTACCCCTCCTGACGACGAAAAAAACATCAAAAGCGGAGATCTGGTTAAAGTGGAGATGCAGAGTATTTCGTCCACCGTTTATGATTATTGGTATAGTCTCATCCAGGGAGCTTCGGGAAACAGCAGTTCAGCCTCCCCCGCTAACCCGATTAGCAATATAGAAGGCGGTGCGTTAGGCTATTTCAGCGCTCATCAAATTCAGTCTGTATCCGGAATGGTGCAATAATAAATTTTGTGCTTAGCAGACTGAGGTTTCTTGAAATAGCTCCGAAAATCATGAAAAGTTTCGGATGAACACCTGCTTTTTAGTGAAGGAGGATGGCTAATTCATATAGCGTTTTATTTGTATTTTGCAGGGCTGACAAGGAAATTTTGTCTTTTTTTGTAATAATACACATTATAACCGTATCTTTGCGCACCCAAAAACAGTATGGCAAAACAAACACTTATAAAACAGGATGGGATTATTTTGGAAGCCTTATCCAATGCCATGTTCAAGGTAAAATTAGAGAACGGGCACGAGATACTGGCTACCATTTCCGGTAAAATGCGCATGCATTATATCCGGATTTTACCCGGTGATAAGGTGGGAGTGGAGATGAGTCCGTACGATTTGAGCAGGGGGAGAATTATTTTCAGATATAAATAATCTTTATCTATAAAACTTATTAAAATGAGAGTCAGAGCATCCATAAAAAAGCGCAGCAACGATTGCAAAATCGTACGCAGAAAGGGCGTATTATATGTGATTAACAAGAAGAATCCCCGCTTTAAACAAAGACAGGGATAGGAAAGGTTTGTGCCGGTAGTACAGGATTTTAAACAAAACCGGGTCACTCTACCGCACCAAACTTTAAGCAACAAACAATAAACAATAAACAATAATTTAAGAATATGGCTCGTATTGCCGGTGTTGATTTACCCAAGAATAAAAGAGGCGAAATAGGGTTGACCTACATATATGGTATTGGAAACTCTACCGCCCGATACATTTTACACAAAGCTGGAATCAGCTATGATAAAAAAGTGCACGAGTGGGATGATGATGATTTGAATGCAATACGTACCATTATTACCAATGAGTTTAAGGTAGAGGGGCAACTGCGTTCCGAAGTACAGATGAGTATTAAGAGGCTGCTGGATATAGCCTGCTATCGCGGGCTTCGTCATCGTAAGGGGCTTCCCGTACGAGGACAGCGCACGCGCACCAACTCCCGTACCCGTAAAGGCAAACGGAAGACGGTTGCCGGTAAGAAGAAGGCTACCAAGAAGTAAACCAGGGGAATAATTGCCGGATCCGGTTACTTCACGGGGAGGGATTATTCCGTTATATTTTAAAATCGTAAAAACTTAAAAGACTACCTCGTATTTATGGCTAAAGCACAGTCAGGCGGATCAAGAGCCGCTGCAAAAAAAAGAGTGGTAAAAGTGGACGCCTACGGAGACGCGCACATCACCGCCAGTTTCAACAATATTATCGTCAGCCTAACCAATAAAACCGGACAGGTGATCAGTTGGAGCAGTGCGGGTAAAATGGGCTTTAAAGGCTCCAAGAAAAATACCCCTTATGCTGCGCAGATGGCTGCTTCCGATGCTGCCAGGGTGGCTGCAGATGCCGGACTGAAACGCGTTGATGTGTTTGTGAAAGGACCCGGTTCGGGACGTGAGAGCGCCATCCGGGCTATAGCCAACAGTGGTATCGAGGTAACGATGATTAAGGATATTACGCCTTTACCGCACAATGGTTGCCGCCCTCCCAAGAAAAGAAGGGTGTAATCTGTTGGTATTTTCAAATCGGCATTTTCTAATTATTCATAACAGGTGTTCGATTGATTTTAGATTTTTACTGATCGGGCATCTTCAATAAAAAATCAAAGACTAAACAACTATGGCACGTTACACAGGTCCAAAAACAAGAGTCTCCCGTATTTTCGGTGAACCGATTCTTGGAAATGGCAAGTATCTTACCAAAAACAGTTTTCCGCCCGGACAGCACGGAAATTCCAAAAAGCGCAAGACATTAGGAGAATATGGACTCCAGTTGAAGGAAAAGCAAAAAGCCAAATACACTTACGGACTGCTGGAAAGACAGTTTCGCAAGACCTTCGATGAGGCGTCCCGGCTGGGTGGAGTAACCGGTGAAAACCTTATTAAATTACTTGAATCCCGTTTGGATAATACGGTTTACCGCCTCGGCATAGCGCCGTCCCGTCCTGCCGCAAGGCAACTGGTATCTCATAAGCATGTAACGGTAAACGGCAACGTGGTGAACATCCCCTCATTCCGGTTAAAGGCAGGCGACGTAATTAGTCTGAAAGATAAGAGCAAAGCAAACAATTCGGTAACCAGCCAGATCAAAGGGAAGAATCCGAAGTTTAACTGGTTAGACTGGAACGAGACCGAAATGACCGGAACCTTTATAGCCTATCCCGAAAGAGAAAGCGTTCCTGAAAACATTAAGGAGCAGCTTATTGTGGAATTGTATTCTAAATAAGCTGATACATTCACATTTATCACCATGAATCAGGTCGTTTATATACGGCATTATTATTAAACAGATATCTGAACGGTAATTCAATAAAAGATATCAAAAACTAAAATTGAAATTTAAATATGGCCATTTTAAATTTCCAAAAGCCGGACAAAATCATTCTTCAAAAGGCGAATGAATTTGAAGCTTCTTTTGAATTCCGCCCGTTGGAGCCGGGATATGGGGTTACTATCGGAAATGCATTACGTCGTGTATTGCTCAATTCATTGGAAGGGTATGCTATTGTAGGGATTTTTATTGAAGGAGCAGAGCATGAGTTTGCAACTTTGAAGGGTGTTACGGAAGACGTAACAGAAATCATTCTGAATCTGAAACAGGTTCGGTTTAAAAAAATCCTCGATACGGATATCACGCAGGAAAAACTTACCCTGTCTGTTAAAGGACGGAGTGAATTTACCGCCGCTCAAATTGGCGAGGCAACCGCATCTTTCCAGATAATGAATCCCGAGCTGCTGATTTGCACGCTCGACCCCTCCGCTAAATTAAATATTGAAATCACTATCGGGAAAGGAAGAGGATATGTTCCATCTGAAGATAACAAAGTGAAGGACGCTCCTTTCGGATATATTCCAACGGATTCCATCTTCACTCCCATCAAGAATGTTAAATACAGCATCGAGAACTATCGTGTGGAACAAAGAACCGACTACGAAAAGTTGTTGATGGAAGTGCAGACGGATGGCACCATTCATCCTGAAGAAGCTGTTAAGCAGGCGTCCCGGATTCTCATTCAGCATCTCATGATCATCACGGATGAAAATATCACCTTTGACAACAAAGAAGATAAGAAGGAAGACGTGGTGGATGAGCAGGTGTTGCAATTGCGTAAAGTACTGAAAACTCCGTTGGAAGATTTGGATCTGAGCGTACGTGCCTTCAACTGCCTGAAAGCTGCTAAGATCAACAGCCTGAGCGAACTGGTGCAGTATGAGCAGGAAGATTTAATGAAATTCCGGAATTTCGGACAGAAATCATTAGCTGAAATTGAGCAGGTGTTAAGCGACAGAAGCCTCCACTTTGGTATGGATTTGGCAAAACTCGGTTTGGATAAAGACGAATTTTAACCAACCGCGCATAGTATAAAAGATAAACATAATCTGGGTTTTGAAAGACTCAGAGCCGGCTGTAAATCCCTGACAACGGTACAGACGGTATTAGATAACCGATTTGGATTTTAAAACCGTAAATCTCAAATCTCAAATTTAATGTCATGCGTCACGGAGACAAGATTAATAATCTCAGCAGAACAACAGCGCACCGCAAGGCGCTGATGAGTAATCTGGCAAATGCGCTCATTATTAACAAGCGTATAATTACCACCCTGGCTAAAGCTAAAGCGCTCAGGATTTTTATTGAGCCGCTCATTACAAAAACGAAGAAGAACGAAACACGCGAGCAGATCATGCACAATCATCGTCTCGTGTACAGTCAGCTTCAAAATAAAGAAACGGTCAAAGAACTATTTACCGTAATCGGTCCCAAGGTAGTCAGCAGACCGGGCGGGTATACCAGGATCATTAAGTTGGGCAGAAGGTTAGGAGATAATGCAGAAACTGCACTCATCGAACTGGTAGATTTCAACGAAGTGTATACGAAGGGAACTGAGAAGGCGGCAACTGCTACTAAAAGAACACGCAGAGCCGGCGGCAGAAAGAAGACGGAAGCAAAGGCTGAACCGCAGGAAGAGAAAGTATCCGAACCAACGGAAGTGGCAAGCGAAAAAGCAGCATCCGAAACTGAAGGAGAAAAGACTTCAGAAGAATAGTCCGGTGATGAAGAATAAATTGATGAAGCAGGATCTTATCGGGTCCTGCTTTTTTTTGAGCGTATATTCACTTGTGCAGAAAAAGTTAATCTAAAAATCACCGTATTTCGTTTACTTTGCAAAATTTCCTATAGATGTCTGAATCAGTTACAAAATCCGCCATCCTCCTTTTAGAAGACGGTAATATATTCTACGGCGCTCCCTTCGGTAAAATCGGTACGGCTGCCGGTGAAATTTGTTTCAACACCGGCATGACGGGTTACCAGGAAGTATTTACAGATCCCAGTTACTTTGGGCAAATTGTTGTCATGAACAATGCGCATATAGGCAACTATGGCGTTAAGACTTCTGATGTAGAAAGCAATTCGGCGAAAATAAAAGGATTGATTGGCCGAAATTTAGAAGAAAGATATAGCCGCATCCAGGCTGACGGGTCACTGCCAAAATATTTGCAGGATCAAAATGTGGTGGCGATCACCGGATTAGATACAAGAGCCCTGGTGTCGCATATACGGGATGTGGGCGCGATGAATTGTGTTATTTCTTCGGAAACCGACGATATAAATGTTTTAAAAGAGAAGCTAAAAGAAACGCCTTCCATGAAGGGGCTGGAATTAGCGTCTGTAGTTTCCACGAAAGAAGTATATGAATTAGGAAACCCTCATGCCCAATTGAGAGTCGCTGTGTATGATTATGGTGTAAAAAAGAGTATTTTACATTGCATGACGGAAAGAGGCGCTTTTGTGAGGGTTTACCCGGCTAAAACGCCCTTTGGAGAAATAGCAGACTTTAACCCGAATGGATATTTTCTTTCCAATGGACCCGGCGATCCGGATCCGATGGATTACGCGGTAGAAACGGTGAAGAAGATTCTTGAACAGGGCAAACCCATGTTTGGTATTTGCCTGGGGCATCAGGTACTGGCGATGGCCAACGGTATCCCTTCCTTTAAAATGCATCACGGACATCGGGGGTTGAATCATCCCGTGAAAAATGTATTAACCGGGCGCAGTGAAATCACGACGCAAAACCACGGGTTTGGTATTGACCCCGAGGCGGTAAAAAAATCAAAGGAAATTGAAGTTACCCACGTGAATCTGAATGATGATTCTATCGAAGGAATCAGGATGAAAAGCAAACCGGCTTTTTCCGTACAATACCATCCTGAGGCCACGCCGGGTTCTTTTGATAGCCGCTACCTGTTTGATGACTTTATTGAATTATTGAAGAAGCATTAATATCAATAACGGTTTTCATTGCCCGGATGGGCCATAAAGAAAATGGAAAGATGAAAATTGCAATCATTAACGGTCCCAATCTGAACCTGTTAGGGAAACGGGAGACGGGGATATATGGCGACAGCTCATTTGAAGCGTTTTTCGATCGGCTGCGGAAGAAGTATCCCGAAGTAAGTTTCCATTATTTTCAGAGTAATGTAGAAGGTGAATTGGTTAACGAAATTCAGCGGGCAGGATTTGAGTATGACGGTATCATCTTAAATCCTGCCGCATATACCCACACTTCGGTAGCCATTGGAGATGCCATTGCTGCTATTAAAGCGCCCGTTGTGGAAGTGCATATTTCCAACGTTCACGCCAGGGAAGATTTTCGTAAATTCTCTCATGTATCTGCTAAAGCAGCCGGAAGTATTTTCGGATTGGGGTTAAAAGGATATGAACTGGCATTACAGTACCTCATTTCTAAAGAAAGCTAAGCAACCTGCTTTAT
>JACFNM010000252.1 GCA_019454915.1 Chitinophagaceae bacterium | reverse complement strand
AGTCGCCTGTAAAAGAAATATCCCCGGTTGCCGACGTTAAAGCGCCGAAAAGCAGTACGGCAGTATTGACGCTCGCAAATGGGGAAAAAGTGGTGCTCGATAGGGTGAATAGCGGCATTATGGCCATACAGGGTCAGGTGCAACTGGAAAAATCAGCGACCGGTGAAATTATCTATAAGATAAAAGGAAAAGAAGCGGGCCAGCCTCCCTCGTATAATTTGCTGGAGAATCCCCGTGGGAGCAACATCATAAGTGTTATGCTTTCCGACGGCACCAAAATTTGGTTAAATTCAGAGAGTTCATTAAGATACCCGACTTTTTTCCATGGAGAAAAAAGAGAGATCGAAATAACCGGTGAAGCCTATCTTGAAGTAGCCCACGACGCGAAGCATCCTTTTATTGTACAGAAGGAGAATACGAAGGTCACCGTGTTGGGCACCCGTTTTAACATCAATACGTATGAGGAGGAGCCCCTGTTAAAAATAACCTTGCTGGAAGGTAAAGTATCGGTGGCACAGCGGGAAGAATCAGCGACGCTCTTGCCGGGGCAACAAGCCGCCATTAATCGGAAAGATTGGAAAATCAAGGTCTCAGACGATATAGACACCGAAGATGCCATCGCCTGGCTAAATGGCCAGTTTGTATTAGACGGCACTCAGCTCAAAAGTCTGATGGATCAAATCAGCCGCTGGTACGATGTGATTTATAAGGATAAGATGGTGAACAGGTCATTTGGAGGTATGATTGACAGGAATGTACCCCTCTCAAGAATGTTGGAAGCGCTTAGGGAGAATGGAATTGATTGCCGTTTGGAAGGCAGAAAAATAGTTATCGAAAATTAAAAGATGGAAAAATTATACTAATGACCAGCTAAATTAAAAAGCCGGTTTCCGTTTGCCCCGGAATCCGGCAGGAATTGAGTCTGGTAAAAACAATCGTCACAACTGTTTATTCTTTAACCCAAAACTGTACAAAAGTATGCAAATTTTATCTTGCAATCTTCCCTATTTACAGTGGAAGATTTTTTCCAAAACACTGTTAATTATGAAGTTGACAGCCATTTTGATTTTTGTAACCTGCCTGCAGGCAAGTGCACATGTTTACTCCCAACAGGTGAGTCTTTCAGTGAAGAACAGTTCGCTGAAACATGTTTTCAATCAAATCAAAAAACAAACGGGTTATTCTTTCCTCTGGGAAGAGGGGATTTTAAAAGCCTCCAAGCCTGTATCTATCACGGTCAAAGATGCAAGGATAGAGGAGGTATTGGATGAATGCCTTCGAAACCAGTCATTAACCTATACCATAGATAAGCGATTGATAGTCGTAAAAGCGGCGCCGGTAAAAATCAGTGAAGCTATTCCGGTAGCCGATGCACTTGTGGACGTGTCACTCAGCGGAAGGGTAACCAATAACGATAACGAGCCATTAGAAGGTGTGAGTGTAGTGGTAAGAGGAACCCAAAACGGAACCGTAACCGACGCAGAAGGGAGGTTTCAATTATCCGTTCCTTCAGCGGATAATGTAGAATTGGTTTTTTCGTTTGTAGGATTTGAATCAAAAACCGTTAAAGCAGGCAATCAAACAATCTTCAATGTTTCTTTGGAACTCGCTACCTCCGGATTGGAAGATGTGGTGATAGTAGGATATGGAAGAGGCTCAAAAAAAACACTCACAAGTTCGATTACGTCCGTGAAGCCTGAAGATTTGAACCGCACGGTAACGGGCGATATAGGAGAGTTACTACAAGGTAAAGTTCCGGGACTAAACATAACATCAAATGGAGACCCCAACTCACCCGCTGCTGTGGTAATGCGGGGGGCATCAACGATTAACAGTCCGCAGGGACCCTTTTATGTGATAGACGGGATTCCGGGAGCAGATATTTCTACGATAGCGCCTTCGGATATAGAATCCATTGATGTGCTTAAAGATGCAGCCGCAACGGCTATTTATGGTAACAAGGCCTCCAATGGCGTAATCATCGTAAATACGAAAAAAGGTAAATCGGGAAGAACCGTCACTTCTTATGACGGGTATATAGGAATAGAAAAAGTGTCCGGGTCTTTAAACGTAATGGATGCAGATCAGTTAAAGAGCTATGTGAGCAGGAACGGTAATTCTATTTTGCCTTCCGATGATTTCGGCATGAATACCAACTGGATAAAAGCAATCCAGCGGGAACAGGCCATTTCCCAAAACCATAACTTATCTTTTGCCGGTGGTAATGATAAGACAACTTATAGTGCCAGTCTGAACTATCTGGATAAGGAAGGAATATTAATGAAGAGTGGTTTGAAACGTATTATATCCCGTCTAAGCCTGGAGCAAAAAGCGCTTAAGGACAGCGTTAAGCTGGGACTGAATGTTATGAATTCAAACAGTAAAGCCGTTAATACTCCTTTAAGAAACGTGGTATTACAGCAGGCTGCCAAGCATCTTCCGGTTTCTCCAACACATAACAGTGATGGCACTTTTTTCGAGAACTTCAACACGCCGGGGTATTTTAACCCACTGTCTCTAATCGACAATGCGCAGGACGACACCAAATACAATACATTATTAGGGAATTTTACAGTAGAAGCATCCCTTCCTTTTGGACTGACCTATAACCTGAACGTTGCTTACCAAAAGAACACTTACCTGCACGGAGAATACTATAACAGCTATTATTCCGACAATTATAAGTCGGGGTTTTATAATAACCCTGACCCCGGTTTTACCAATAAGGGACTGGTGACTTTTGGTCAAAAGGGCGCCGCTTACAGAAGTTCTTTTGAAAACAATTCTACCACCGTAGAATCCTATTTAACCTGGAACCGCAATCTGGACAATCACAATATCAACGCCGTTCTGGGGTATTCATGGCAGGAAAACAATTCTGGTGACGGACTACAGGCCAGCAACACCAACTTTGTGTCGGATTACACAGGATACTACAATTTGGGATTGGGCAATTATCAGGCAGTGAACGGTTATTCGGTAAACTTTGGCAATACTATTTATCAAACCACGAGGTTTATCTCAGATTTTCTACGGGTGAATTATAATTACAGTAATAAGTATTTGTTGCAGGTTTCGGTAAGAAGAGACGGCAGCTCTGTATTCGGTACGAATAATCAATGGGGTTATTTTCCCGCTGTTGGACTCGGATGGAGAATTGACCAGGAAGACTTCATGAGTAACGTTGGGTTTATCAGCGACCTGAAATTAAGGTTGAGTTATGGACAGACCGGAAATGCTTTTGGATTTGGCGCTTATACAGCAAAGCAATTATTTAGCAGCTACGGCACCTATTACAATAATGGAGTGTATGAAACGGCTATTGGCGTCACCCAGGGGTCTAATCCCGATCTGAAATGGGAGGTTACTTCCACCGGCAACGTTGGTTTGGATTTTGGTTTATTCAATAACCAACTAACCGGTTCAATAGACTACTACGAGAAGATAACCACAGATATGATTTTTGCATACACGGTGAGCAGCACAATAGTACCGGGTGGTTTTGTTTGGGGCAACGGAGGAAAAGTGCGTAACAGAGGAATTGAATTAAGCCTGGGCGCCACACCAATAAAAACCCGCCATTTTTCATGGAATTCGTCATTCAGCCTGGCCTCAAATAAGAACCTGATCCTTGATATGAACGGCCCTGAAAAGTATGGGGTGAATTCCGACTCCATCCGGTATACGCAGCCTGACGGACCCGGACAAACCAATAGCACGCTTCAAATTCTCAAAGTAGGTTACCCGATCGGTGAATTCTTCACCCTGAACTATCAGGGGAAAGACAAGGATGGCAATTCGCAGTTTTTAGCTTCGGATAAAACGCTCACCACTTCTCCGTCCATAGGCAAGGATTATATATATGCGGGCAGCCCTCATCCAAATCTCCTGTTGGGATGGAGTAATACGGTCACCTATAAAAATTTTGACCTCAGCTTTTTCCTGAGAGGAGCTTTTGGAAATAAAATCTTTAATGTAACAAGAGCCGATCTTTCCTACACCGTCAATGCTACGGTAAATAATATAAGCCAATTGGCTTCCGATGATTTAATGACGGATGGGAAAAACAATGCCTATTCTACGCGTTATGTGGAAACCGGTTCTTATGTGAGATTAGATAATGCAACCCTGAGTTACCGGGTGCCGCTTAAAAATCAAAACATATTCAATTCTCTAAGGTTCTATCTCACTTCCAATAATTTGTTTGTCATAACAAAGTATTCGGGAATAGATCCTGAAATTAACCAGGGAGGCGTTGGCTTAGGTGTTGACGGTAATAACTTCTATCCGAAAACCCGGACTATCCTTTTCGGAATGAATATTGGTTTGTAGTTTTTAAAAAGAGTTGTCAATTATTAAAGAAAAAGAAATGAAAAATATTTATAATTATATTTTCTTAACTCTGATAATTTTTTTGATTAGCGCCTGTCATAAAATTGACATCACGCCAAAATCATTATATACAGAGGATATTTTCCCGCAAACAGAGGACCAGTTTCAGGCGGTTATTGGTCCTGTTTACACCAGCCTGCGGGGCCATTATGCACTGACTTATTTCTTTATTTCATCGGCGTCAACAGATGAATCTATATTGCCCGCGTATGGCGGTAACTGGTATGACGGAGCCAGTTACGAGGCGCTGCACAGACATTCCTGGACGCCCGATCATAACTGGGTTACTACCGCCTGGAACGATTTAACGGGCCTCGTTGGTACTTGTAATCAAACATTGTTTGTATTGAAGAATGCCCCTGAAGGGGAAGCCAGGGAACGGAGTATAGCGGAAGTAAAATCCATCAGGGCCTATGCATTTTGGGAGCTAATGGATTTATATGGCGGAATCCCTTTAGATACGGTCTATCCCAGCCCGGGTTTACAACCGAGAGAAACGCGTCCGGTGGTTTTCAATTTTATTGAATCCGAACTTAAGTCTGCCATTCCATTTTTAAAAACGGAGGTAGATGCATCCACTTATGGAAAGCCGACCCAATATTTTGCGTATTCGTTGCTTTCCAAGCTATATCTTAATGCAGAAGTGTACACCGGCACGTCTATGAATAATGAGTGTATTGCTGCCTGCGATGCCATTATTAATTCCGGGAAATTTTCCATACAACCCCGGGATAGTTATTTGCAGATGTTTTATCCGAATAACGGACCTTCCACACAAAGTGAATTCATCTTTGCTATTCCTTATGATCCTTCTACTTCAAGTGGGTATATGTTTTACGGACGTTATGATTTAAACAGGAATCTGGGAATGAAGTACGGGTACTCCGGAGCCACTATGGGTTTGAACGTTGATCCTATCGTGAACCTTACATCGGGGAATGGATTAGTAAACAGTAAGCCAAGTGGACCCAGGGCTACTCTTTCCAGGTTCCTGAATTATTTTCTGGACGATGAAAACGATATCAGGCTGAATCAATGGCTTTATGGTCCTCAATATTGGAATACCGGTAATCCGATTATGGTAAGAACTACTAAATTAGGATATAACCAGTTTTACAGCGGGGCAGATGGTAGCGGTGCATATACGTACCACCTCACGATTGACACCTCTATTCAATTGAGACAAAACGCCTCCCTGTTTGATTGTGGTAATGATGAGATCGGCTGGAATCAGGGAGCCAGGAATATTAAATTCTTCCCCGACGCCAACTCTACAACCAGGAACCAAGATAATGATGTGCCTGTTTTTCGTTACTCGGATATCGTTCTGATGAAAGCCGAAGCGATTTTACGCGGGGGCACGCCCACATCAGGAGCTTCCGCCTTATCCTTAGTAAATTCCATTCGTTCCAACAGAACTACTTCTCCGGATTTGAGTGCAATAGATCTGGAAGGACTTTATGAGGAAAGGTGTCGTGAATTATCCTGGGAATGTCAGCACAGGAATGATATGATCCGCTTTGGTAAATTCGAAGACATTTACGGCTTTAAAACCAATACGGATATAAGCCGCAGATTATTCCCTATTCCAACAGCAGCGTTAACGGCGAACTCAAAGCTGGATCAAAACCCGGGCTATTGAGTGTCACGAATAGAGAGCAATCTCGAATTAGTTCTTTGAGTTTGTTATT
>JACFNM010000251.1 GCA_019454915.1 Chitinophagaceae bacterium | reverse complement strand
AAATCCAGATAAATAGCAGCAGTCACTGCCAGATCACTTAATGCTTTTGTGATATTTTCAGAAGAAGCATCTGTCTGGAATATTCCCGTGCCGGTATTTTTCAATAAAAAGGAAGGGCTGTTTTTTTCTCCTGCAAGAAACAGATCGGGTTGCCCGTCATTGTTGTAATCGCCCATCACGATTGCTTTCCCCTTCAATGAGGGATTGGAAAGTCCCGTTGTTCCGGTTATATCGGTGAATTTCGCGTGTCGTTCATTGTTGAATAACCTGAGAGTCCCATTGGCTGATACGGAGACGATGTCAAGGTCCCCATCTGAATCCCAATCACCTAAATCGAGGTCTATTGATTGAGCGGTCAGCCCCATTTGCCGGGCCTGTTCCGTAAAGGTTCCGTCGCCGTTATTCCTGAAAAACTGGTTGCCTTCGGGAGAGGCCGTATAGAAATCCAGGTCGCCATCCTGGTCGAAATCTCCGGTTAATAGTTTTAATGCTTTGTTTGCTTTTTCTAAGCCGGTGTTCTTTTTGATCAGGCCGAAATTTCCATCTCCGTTATTCCGGTAAAGGTATATTCCTTTGATAGTTGCTATAAACAAATCCTGGTACCCATCGTTGTCGTAATCGGTAAATGTGGCGCAGGTTTCCACTCCGCTGTGGCTGAAATCAATCACGGAGTTTACTTCTGAAAACGGCCCTATTTCCTGCTTAAAGAAGTAGCGCTGCGATGTTTTCTCCGCCGTTCCAAAACTGACGTAGACATAAGAACTGCCGGTTCCGTCGTCATCTGCCACTGCTAATACGGAGTGCGTTATGCCGGCAGGCAGCGATTGTTTAAGTCCCACCTGCTCAGCCACTTCATTGAATTGAATATCCTGGAGGGTTACCTCCCGTTGTTCGCGGCTCATCAGACTTAATCTGCTGTCATTGAACTCAGCTTTGGCTTCGGGGAGAGAGGGCATACTTATTTCCGAAAAGCCATCGCTGTATAACCGGGTGGATTCCATTAACCGGCCGAAGGCCTGTACAAAGGATAGCGCTTTTTCGGGTTCGTCACTCTGCAATAGCGCAGTGGCTTTCTGATAAGCTTCTGACGCGGCGGTCGAGAAGTCGGGTGAAATCCCCTTTACTGTTTGCAGAAAATGTAGCGTGGAATCGGTATTATTTTGACTGCAAAATATTTCTGTTAAAGGAAGAAGGATTGCGATATTGGCCGGAGAGATAGCGATGATTTTCAACAGGTTTGATTTCCTGTCTTGTATATTGTTCTGCTTTTTAGCCAGTTCAGACAAATTATAATAGGCGGGGATATTCTTCGGATCCTTCTGCAGCACCCCGTTGAAGGCGTCGGCTGCCTCTTTTTCCTGCCCCATGTGTAGATACATAGAAGCACGGACGAGCCCGATATCTGCATTTCCGGGTTCAATTTTTGAGGCTTCATCAAGGGTTTTACCGGCGTCCTCGTAGTTGCTTCCGGCTATATACATCAGTGCCAGGTCTATGTAATTCAATATGTTATCTTTATCAATCCGGATAGCCTTCTTAAATCCCATCTCGGCTTCATCAAACTTCCCGTCCCACAAAAAATTAATAGCGGCCATCCGCGGGGAGTGCTCCAGTTCATCAGGAGCATCTTTTTTTTCATCAGACTGGCAGGAATATAGCCATAGTGCAAACAGGACTCCGCAAAGGGTAAACAGCTTAGTTTGAGTTATTTTTAAGTGCATTTTCATTCAAAATATGAAGTTAGGAAAAACTTCTTTTGACGTGGATATATGAATTATCTTTACCTGGCTTTTGAGGCTTTTTTTACCAAAGAAAACTGTTCTTTATGAAGAAACAAAAACCCGCTCAGATAATCGTCACGATTCTGTTTGCAGGCGTATTGATCGCTACCATTATTGCTTCAAGAACCAGAAATGGTTTTTTAGACCGTGAACCCACAAGCCAGTTAGCCCAAAAATCATTGACAGCCTATGGCTTTTTCTTAGAGCCGGTGAATGAGCAGGCGGGTATTCATTTTCGCCATACTTCACCCGACTTGGATTCCAAATTAGACAACATAAAACTGCAAATTGCCTCGATGGGCGCCTCCGTTTCTATTTGTGATTTTGATAATGACGGGTGGAATGATATCTATTTCACCAATAGCGCCAACGGCAGTTTGAACGCGCTCTACCGTAATCTGGGAGACGGCCGTTTTGAGGACGTTGCAGGTAGTATGGGCGTAGCCGACCTGAATAAAAAGGGTACCGGCGCTTCTATGGGAACGGTTTGGGGAGATTTTGACAATGATGGATTTAAAGACCTGCTGTTGTACAAATGGGGAAAGCCGGAGTTGTTTAAGAATATGGGAGGAAAGGAGTTTGTGTCGGTTACCGACGGCAGCGGACTGCCCGCGTGGGCGAATATCAATGCAGCCGTATGGTTAGATTTTAATAATGACGGTTTGTTAGATATCTACATGGGAGGCTATTTCAGGGAGGAGATTGATTTGGAAAATCTCACAACTACTAAGATTATGCCCGAGAGTTTTCGGTATGCGAATAATGGCGGGAGAAATTACCTGTTGAAGAACCTGGGCAACGGGAAGTTTGAAGACGTAACGGAGCCCTACGGACTGAAGTCAACAAAATGGACGCTATCTGCTGTTGCCGCAGATTTTAACGGCGACCTTTACCCGGAATTGTTTTTGGCCAATGATTACAATGTGGACGAGTTGTACTTGAATCATGAGGGAAAATCTTTTGAAGAGATTGGCGCAAAAGTAGGCATTGGCCGTATTCCCAAAAGCGGTATGAATGCATCTATAGGAGATATCAGCAACGATGGGAATATTGGGGTTTATACAACCAATATTACCGAAAAGGGAATTCTTATTCAGGGAAATAATTACTGGCAATTGAAGCCGGGCTCGGGAAAATTGCCTGCCTTTGTAAATCTGAGCCAGCTTTCAGGAATCGAAAACGCGGGGTGGAGTTATGGCGCACAGTTTGGCGACCTGAACAATGATGGCTATATGGATCTATATGTAGCCAATGGATTTATCTCCGCCAAAGAAAATACATCCTATTGGTATGAGTACACCAAGGTCACGGGGGGAAATAAAAATATCATAGAAGATGCGAAGAATTGGCCGGACATGGAAGGCAAGAGCCAGTCGGGTTATATTGAAGATAAAATCTGGTTGAATGACAAGGATGCTTTATTTGAAGATGTTTCAGGGAAAGCCTGTCCTCCGGTGACGTTTGACGGAAGAGCAGTTGCCATGGCTGATTTGTGGAACCGGGGCGTTTTGGATGTGGTTGTCGCCAATCAGAATAATATACCCACCATTTATAAAAATACGATAGGCGATAAGAAAAATGATTGGATAGCAGTGGATTTACAGGGAACGGAGTCTAACCGGGATGCGATAGGCGCAAAGGTGGAAGTGTACTGGAACGGGAATAGACAAATGCAGATCGTAACAGGAGGCATGGGTTTTTCGTCGCAGAACCAGCACCGCCTTCATTTTGGGTTAGGAGAAACGCAGCAGGTAGACAAAATAATGATAAACTGGCCTTCCGGAAAGACAGATGAAATCTCAAAACCTGCATTGAATCAATTACATACTTTTATTGAAAACTAAACTAACTGATGCAAAAAGAAATCGAACTGAAAGCCGCTCCTCAACCCTTTTCTTTCAGCCGCTGGATTGATAAGAACTTTAAGTACCTGCCGCCGATTTTTATCACGCTGATATTGGTGGTAGGACAATTAGCGTATGGAATACTGGATGGGTATTCAGGATTATTTGCTGCGATTGGCGCTACGATTATTACCGAGGTGATTCTTTCGAAAGTTATATTGGGTAAGCGAAAGCCTATTTCCAGCGCTTATATGACGGGTACCAGCGTGGCGATGCTGATTCGGTCTAACCTGGCATGGCCCTTCGCGGTAACCGGTTTTCTTTCTATTGCGTCGAAATATGTACTGAGGTATAAAGGTCATCATATCTGGAATCCTTCACTGTTTGGTATAACCTGGATGCTGGCGCTCCACAGCCCAAGCGTGGCAGGGCTGAGTATTCAGTGGGGCAGTAACCTTGCTGCGGCATCTATTATCTGGCTTGTGGGCTTGATAGTGGTAAGCCGCGCCAAAAGGCTGCATGTTACGGTTGCATACGTAATCAGTTTCATCATTTTAGCCTACATACGGTGCTTAATCACCGGAGACCCTTTCCTCGCCGAGCTTGCACCCCTTACAGGGCCTATGTATCAATTGTTTATTTTCCTGATGATCACCGACCCTCCTACGGGTGTTTCAACCCGCAAGGGAAGGGTGATAGTGGTAGTATTAGTGGCCATTCTGGAATTTGTCTTCCGGCTGTTCCATTCTATCTATGCGCCGTTTTATGCACTATTCATCATCGGTCCCTTAGCCAAATACCTGGATTTAAGGCGGCTGGATAAACAAGCAAAGAAAAAATTGGCCTGAGGTATTTAAACAGCTTTACAGAATCAGAGTTCGGCATACCTGTTTTCAGATGGAAGATAGCCCTTGTCCTTCAGTATTTTCCCCAGCCGGTGATAAAATGCGGGTTCAGAAGGCGTAACACTTGCTAACCCATCCACGTATCTGTTGTACAGGCTAAAAAGCGCTGCAATCAGAACGGTATCATGTAGCTCCTGATCCGTAGCTCCCTCTTTTCTGGCTTCGGCTACCATTTCTTCGGTTACCAGTCGCCCATTCTTTCCGGTAGCTCTGGCAATTTTGAGCAAAGCTTTCATTTTCTTGCTCACCGGGGAAGTATCGATATCTGCTTTTACTTTTTCAACGATGCTGTCGCTGTTATCATTTAAAAAGATTTCTGCAATCGCCGTGTGCGCGGCTGTACAGAAGGTACATTCATTTCCCTGGGAAACGACGGTGGCTATTAATTCCCTCTCGCCTTCCGACAGCGTTGATTCTCCCCTGAGTAAGATTTGAGTAAGATGGCGGATATGAAAGGCCGTATCTTTCCTGTAATCGAGCAAGCCGGTAATTCCCGGTAACTTTTCACTTAATGGTATGTAAGGCATCTTTATTTTTTTTTGTTATTGATAGCAAATGGTTTCATCGTGTGACTGGCTGTAGTGTGTCACTTCCCAATGGCGTCATAGAATTAAGGATTATAGGAAGCTGGGTAGCTAACTTATCTATATACCTGTTAGGTATACAAGATACGACGGAAATTAAAATGGTGTGAGTGATCCTGAAAAAATTGGTTCAAAAAAAAGGGCTGATAAAATTTGAATCACATAGTATAAGTCTTTTTAGCGCTATGATTGTCCAACTCAAATAATATTGAAAATTGCTTCCTAAGATTTGGTGAATCGTTGGTATTCTTGTTTTTTTCTGCGTAAATATGCACCCATTGGCCACAACTATATACCCTAAAAAAATCATTCCTTCACCAAAAAGCGATATACGGTCCGTTGCCGGTAAACCTCTCCTGGTCTTAATACAATGGACGGAAAATTTTCATGATGAGGTGCATCATTAAATCCCTGGGCTTCAAGAGCTATGGCACAACTACTTTGGTAAGGTATATTATTCTTGCCGGTGTCGCTGCCGTCAAACAGCCAGGCATTGTATAGCTGAAGAAATGGTTGGTCAGAAAACAGCTCCATCCTTATGCCTGTATCCGGATCCGTAAGTTGTGCCATCAGGGAAGGTGTTCCTTTGGAATTATCAAATACATACCCGCCTACATAACCCTTACCGGAGAATACCTGACCGGTTATGTTTTCATCCAATCGTGAACCGATTGTTCGCGGAGTATTAAAATCAAGCGCCGTATTTTTTAATGAAATGATCCTGCCGGTAGGCAAAAGTTCATCATCACACCCAGCGGTCTTCTCAGAGGGTATGTACAAAATATGATCCAGAATATTTTTGCGTGGATTGCCGGAAAGATTGAAATAACCGTGGCTGGTTAAATTGACAATCGTGGGCTGGTCCGTTGTTGCATGATAGTGGATGGAAAGAGTATTGTCTTCGGTAAGTTTATAGGTAACGGTCACAGACAAATTTCCCGGATAACCTTCCTCACCGTCTTTTGACGAAT
>JACFNM010000250.1 GCA_019454915.1 Chitinophagaceae bacterium | reverse complement strand
GACGGGTTTGAAACGACGAGGCAACTAAGAAAGCTGGACGCAAAAATTCCGGTAATAGCGGTAACGGCAACCATAGCTTCAGACGTAATCAGCAAAGCGAAAGATGCCGGAATAACGGACATCCTGGTGAAGCCATTTGAACCGGGAGATCTGTATGCAAAAATTCGAAATCATTCTGATTCACCTGTTCTATAGTTCTGTGTTTAATAATCAAAGGCTATCGGAAATAATGCGTTATTAAGCTGAGAAGACTGGCAGGAGTAAAAAAGGATTGATCATATCTGAATATTGTCTTTATTTCGCCGAAAATTCTAATAAATTACATATCAAAATAAGTTTAACCTTGGTTTAATATGCCAAAAAAAGATGAAGGACTTTCGGGGGTGAAAGAGATCGCGAGGAGGGCAAATGTGTCCATCGGTACGGTAGATCGGGTTTTGCATAACAGAAACGGAGTGGCGCCTAAAACGCGTGAGAGGGTGCTGGCTGTTATCCGGGAAATGGATTACAAGCCCAATTTGCTTGCTCGCCGGCTTGCTTCGAAGAAAGTGATTCGCCTGGTAGTGCTTATGCCTTCTGTGTCCGGAGATACCAGTTTTTGGTCTATCCCGTTACAGGGAGTTCGGAAGGCTGAGGAGGAAGTTCGTCAGTATAATATTACGATAGAAAAATACTTTTTTGATCAGGATGATCCGGACACTTTTCTTGAACAGTCCAGGGAAATCTTACGGAAGAAACCGGATGGAATTTTGATGGCGCCGGATTTTGTCAGGGAATCGGCGGAGTTTTGTAATAAATGCAGCAGGTTAGGAATCCCCTTTGTTTTTATTGATTCGGATATCGAAGGGCAGAACAGCCTGAGCTATATAGGTCCCCATTTGTTTAATAGCGGGTATTTTTCGGCTAACTTCGTAAGCTATATTTTACGCGAAAATGAATCCGTATTGTTGCTGAATATTTCCAGGCGAATTTACAAGTACCATCACCTGCTTAGAAAAGAAGAAGGGTTCAGGAGCTATTTCAAGGAAAATGCTATCAACACGCGGATCGAAAAAATTGATATTAAAAAAACTGATATTGCTACCATTGAAAAGAAGATATCAGCGGTGCTCTCCAGGCATAAGGATATTCGCCTCGTTTTTGTAACCAATTCCCGTGTTTCTGTCGTTGCACAATGCCTGAAGAGACTAAAAAAGAAATTAATTCTGATAGGTTATGACTTTGTCCGGGAAAATGTCAGGGCACTGGAAGCCGGCGATATTGATTTCCTGGTCTGTCAGAAACCGGGAGAGCAGGCATACAGGGGTATTATGGCATTGTATAAACATATTGTGTTGAACGAGCAGATTGAGAAGGTGCAATTCATGCCCATTGATCTTATCACAAAGTCTAATTATCAGTTTTACGAAAACTGATAGTCATCCGGGTAAACAACCCATGGTTTTATTGGTTTTGCAACATTCAAAATTTGGTGATGTTGAATTTATTTATTTACTTCGTGTACGTACACATGTTGAACTGAATGATCACTATGATTAAAGGACTATGTTGTTTGGCGTTTTTTTTATCCATGACTGTAATAGGATACGTACAGGCAGAGACGCCTCCGGACGGAGGAAAAAGAGGGAAGCCCCATATTGTGTTTTTAATTACGGAAGATTCATTGAATTATGATGCTCACATAACGATCCCCCGGTTTGCGAAATTACTTGAGGATTCTTATGGGTACCGAACTTCCGTGTTGCTCGGTAAAGGAGGGCATGCCTCCTGCATCTTTCCCCGAATGGATCTGTTGAAGAAGGCAGATCTCCTGGTGGTGTTTTGTCGTAGAGTCGCCATTCCTGAAGGACAGATGAAAATTTTAAAAGCCTACTTGAAAGATGGGAAGCCTTTGATAGGTATTCGCACAGCGAACCACGCATTTACCCCTTTTGAACAGCCGGAAGCAGGATTTGAAGCCTGGCCGGAATTTGTAGATTCTATTTTAGGGTGTAAAAACAGGGGCTATGGGCCGGTAGTGCCCGGCACAGAGGTGAAGCTGGTACAGGATGCCGTTTCTCATCCCGTGTTGAAGAATATTGAACCCACACAATGGCATAGTAATGGTAATGTTTATCTCGTAGCCCCTTTACTTGATGACAGCGCTGAAATACTGGCGACGGGAGAAGCTGAAGGCAACAAGCAGCCGGTAGCCTGGACAAGGTTAGCCGGCCGTAGCAGGGTGTTTTACACTTCTATGGGGTATCCGGATGATTTTGAATTATCACCATTCCGGCAGCTCCTGTTAAATGGAATTGCATGGGCGTTAAGGAAGTAAGGAACTGTTTGTTACTTTTCACTACTATTTAATTTTAATTTATGACAGACAACCCACAGAAAGATAAATTACAGGTAGGAAAAGACCATCGGAAAATTGTACAGGCCACTGAAGGCGGATTGCGCGCAATCTATTTCGATTCGTCATTTTCTCTTTCACATGATACGTATAACGGTATTTATGCGGCTAGTAATGGATTAATATACTATGTGTTGTGTTCCGAGTCAGTTGATGTAGGTGGGAAAATGTATTCATTTGATCCGGAAAATAAAGAAATCAAATTCTGCGGAGATCTCACCGAAGCCTGTGGGGAGAAGGATAAGAAGGCTATCCCGCAGGGTAAAAGCCACGTGAATTTTGTAGAGTTGGATGGTAAGCTTTATTTCGGAACGCATATCGGTTATTATACGATGATTGAAGGGAGAGATAGAATGGGAGTGCCGCCTGAGGGCTATAAGCCTTATCCGGGAGGGCATATTCTTTCCTATGATATGGAGACGGGAGAATTCCGGGATTTAGCGATAGTTCCGGAGAAGGAGGGATTGCTGACGATGAATATGGATATCAAAAGGAAGCTGATTTATGGTATTACCTGGCCTACAGGGCATTTCTTTAAGTACGATCTGCACAAGAATGAAATGAAAGATTTTGGCCGGGTTTCTGAGGATGGCGAAGATGGAGTGGGTGAAAAATATAGAACCTTATGCCGGTCAATAGCTATTGATCCTGAAAGCGGGATGGTTTATTACAGTACTTCTGATGGGATAATATTTCAGTTTAACCCGGAGAATGAGGAATTGACTGCTATTGAAGAGGACAATCTTCGAAAAGATTATTTTGGTCAGTATGATCCGGCTTCTCCTGGTCATATGGGATATAATTGGCGACAAATTTTTTACTACGATCCTCATGAGATTTTTTATGGAGTACACGGCAATTCAGGATATCTCTTCAGTTTTGATCCCGTAAAGAAAAAAATAGAGATTGTAGAGCGGATTACCTCGCAGCGCTCAAAACAGAGCGGGATGTTTGACCAGTTTAGTTATGGATATTTAGGTTTCGCCCTTGGTCATGATCAAAGGACTGTGTATTACCTGACGGGTTCGCCAATTTTTGAGAATGGAAAAATAGTAGCCGGGAAATCCTCCACAGCGAAAGGAGAAGCAAAAGGATTGGAGAAGTTACATTTGATTACTTATGATCTGTTAGCCGGTAAGTATTGTGACCGTGGCGGAATTTATTTTGATGACGGGTCCTTTCCGTTATATGTTAATTCTATAGCTATTGGTCACGATGGCAATATCTATTTTCTTGGGAGAGTGCCCACTGAAAATAGGGATAGTGTTAAGACAGATTTGATTTGTATAAGGAACCCGGTTGAAAGCCTTGCCGAATAGGTCAATTGATAATGGCACGGGTTTGTCATTTTGATTAAATGCTTCTTCCTGTCACAATTTTTCAATTTGAAACCGGCGATATTATCGATGTTTTTTATGTAGCCGGAGTGTACCGCCGGCCGGCAAAAAATGGATTGCTCCCGAACAAAAAAGAATAGCATTTTATTAAATACTTTTGTGTCATGGGAAAGTTGTTTCCGGTACGTATTTTAAAAAATGCGGAATTATTGCTGCGATTGACCATGATCGTTGCCACGATTACAGCAGGAGTAAGTAAATTCTTTAGTCATGGCGGATTTCATGATTATTATCTGCAGCAGTTTAACCGGCCGGAATTGAGGATACAATTGCCATCTTTTTTGCCCGATTTTTACCTGACCATAATTCCTTTTATAGAGGTAGGTTTAGGACTTGCGCTGTTTATTCCCAGGACGCGGCGAATTTTCGCTGTTGTTTTCGTTCTGTATTTTTTGACGCTGTCCGTTGGCCATTATATCATGGAAGAGTTCCTGGAAGTGGATGTGGTATTGCCATTGACCTTAATTGGTATTTTGGATTATATCCTGCCTTCCTATACTTCTTATTTTAAGCGTATGGCAGAAGATGAATGAACTCTTTAAGCCTTCATGCTTTGATTCAAATTGAGTTTGGTAAGGAAATGTATTCGCTATTGGGTCGTCATATCTTCACTACTAATCTTTTTCCGTTAGCGGGCTTATTCCATAAAGATGCAATGTCTTTAAGGTCTCCTGTCTCGGTATTGATTTTGATTTTTCCTTCCGCAACCAGTTGAAACACTTCGGGTAACAGTTCTTGGTTAAAATACCCGTAGTCTTCGGCGGAATGGCTGCCGACCCCGGCTCCCACAATACTTACTTTTGAGCTGCGTAAGGTATTGGCACTAAGTTTAATTTCATCGCCGGCCATCGAACCGATCTGTATAAATCGTGTAAATTGTTCCAGAAATTTTCCATCACTTCCCATCAAAAATCGCAATATCAATTCAGCCGGATGACCCCACAGGTAATCCAGTACGATGGTAATGGGTGAAGCTGCATTCAGTTGTCCCAATTTTTCCAAAAATACCTCATCAGGTTCCCTGGTAGAAATCAATGCGTCAATGCCCAGCTCTTGCTTTTCGGCTTCAAGTTTTTCAACAAAGCCCGAAACAAAGATTTTCTCAGCTCCATAGTATTTGGCTAACTGTATGGCCATTTTTCCGGTTACGCCCGTTCCGCCATTGATTAAAACCACGTCTTCCGGTTTGATTAAGGCTCTTCTTTTTAATGCCAATCCGGCTCCCATCACCGCGTTGGGCAAAGCAGCCGCGGAGTACCAGTCTAACTCATCCGGCAGAATAATAAACTTGTTTTTATCAATCAATGCTTTTTCTGCAAAGGCGCCTTTGGTCTGGGCATATACGCGGGTACCATCTGCCAAGACGCCTACTGCATCCGAACCCACAACCGCCGGAAGGCTGCTGTAACGGACATAAGCTTTTCCCGAGGCTACAAACTTATCGAAGTTCTTGAGTGCTGCCGCCTTTACTTCCATTACCGTTTCAGAAGGGGAGGGCTGAGGTGTTGGAAATTGTTTGTATTTAGGGGTATCGCCATAATTATCTAAAACTGCTGCTTTCATTGTATTTGTTGTTTTTCAAAACTTTTATATCACTAATAAATTATGATCGCAGACAATGTCCACGGAATAGATTACATGACCGATAAAACGATAGCCCAATATACGATGGGGCAGGCGCCATAACACTTAGGCATCGGACAATTGTCCAAAGCAGGATGAAATCGTCAGTGTAAAGATAGAAGAATACCGTCGCATAGTTGTTTACGCGCCGGTATTCCAACTGCATGAATATCGAATTAATGGTGTGGGTATGAAATCTTAGTTCTTTGTTTTGGGCTCTAAGTGAACCACAATATTATTCTTCCCTTTTTTCAGGTCTAATCGCAACAGCGCTACCTGGTCTTCGGCTATGCCCATCAGTCGTGCCCCGTCTACGTTCGTTATCCGGTAATTTTTTAAATCGTACCAGAAGGCCACGGCATAGGGAATGGCTTTGGGAGCGTCTATTTTGATCAGGACTTCATCCAACGGGATGTCCTCCCACGGAACTTCAACTTTTAAGTTTGGGTGATCCACATAAGGCACCTGGTAATAGGCCCGGTCTATAAAAGATCGGTTGTGCACATAATCCCGGAGAAGGATCGGGTCAAAGCGGTCTTTCACAAAGGCAAATTGACCCGATTTATCGTAATAGAGTAAAGTCTGCGGCCAAGGTCCGGTTACACCATTTTCCCGCCCGTACCAAAAGGGAATGGGGTTAATCGGAAAGTCATCAACCAGCATAAGTGCCG
>JACFNM010000249.1 GCA_019454915.1 Chitinophagaceae bacterium | reverse complement strand
ACAGGCGATGAATGACTATTACTATGTTTTCCGCTGTCGGATTAAGGGTTTTAAACTCCGCGGTTTCAAGATTGAGATTTTTGTGGTCAAAGCGATCTAATACTTCTTTTTGAATCAAATCCGAGAGTAGTTTCATGTCTATAACAAACCCCGTGGAGGCTTCGGGCTCGCCGGTTACCTTCACTTCCAGCTCGTAATTGTGCCCGTGAAAGTTCGGGTTACTGCATTTCCCGAAAACCCGGAAATTAGTGGCATCATCCCATCCGGGATTATATAATCTGTGTGCAGCATTAAAATGCTCTCTTCTGACAACCGCAACTTTTTGACTCATAACTTCATAACTATTATCCGTTCCTGTCAAAAATACGCATATCATTCTAATGAAAAGACAACTAAATGGGAAGGAGTGTTTTGGTTGTCAAAAACTAATGATGGGTTATTATATTCTGTGGAAATGCAGACATTTGCGTCCGGTGGAAACAGGTCGGGTCTTTTTAACCCCTGTTTAACCGGAAAAGTTGTTTTGTGAAATATTTTTTTGACGTCAATACGGAATTTTTTCACTGGCTCGGGTATTCCATGAGCTATGTCGAGTTTTTTGGCGTTGTATTTGGATTGATAGCGGTATGGTTAACGGCAAGGGCAATTATCTGGGGATGGGTGATTGGCATCCTGAATATTGTATTCGCGTTCATCCTGTATTACCAAATACAGCTTTACCCGGATATGTTTTTGCAAGTATTTTTTTTCATAACCAATATATTGGGTTGGTGGCGATGGACGCACCCTAAACCGGAGGAGGAGGGCAACAAAAGGGAACTAAGGGTAAGCCTTATGAAAAGGAATCAAACCCTCCTGATCGTGCTCATTGCCGTGATATTTACTTTCTTAACAGGAAGGTTTGCTGCCAATCTTCATCGTTGGTTCCCCGATGTATTTGCATTACCCAGCGCGTATCCATACGTGGATTCTTTTATCCTGGTGATGAGTATTGTAGCTACTTTTTTAGCCATTCAGAAAAAAATAGAATGCTGGGTGGTTTGGATTGTCGTAGATATAACGGCCACCATCCTGTATTATAAGAAAGGCGTGAGATTCTATAGTTTTGAATACTTGATTTTTACGATGATAGCTTTATTCGGGCTATGGAAATGGATCACAGAATATAGAGGATACCGGCGTCACACTACTGCTGTGTAAACCTGGCCCGGTTCATTTATTTCCATTTGTCCGATAAAAAGGCGTGAATTTCTTTTGTGAGCCTGGAAAGATAATTTCGGCTTCTGAACTTTGCAACGCTCCGTATTCCCCGGACCGCGTTTGTCAAAAAAACTTCGTCCGCCTCCAACAAGGTATCGGCGGTTAAGAGGGATTCCTTTACGCGGTATCCGGCTGTGGGTAATTGTTGTAAAATGAATTTCCGGGTTACGCCGGCAACGCAACCCTCGTCCAGCGGAGGGGTGAAAACAGTTCCGTCTTTAATCCAAAAGACATTGGCGATTGTTCCATCTGCTATTCTTCCGTATTGATTAAGAATCAGACAATCATTCAGCCCGTTTTCTCTCGCATAGATAGCAGCCATCACATATAGCAGGTGATTATTGGATTTGATCCCGGAGAAGATATTACAGGCTTTTGAAGCATCAGGATAAATATCAACAGACAAGCCTTCATTGGTTGCCAGGTTTACATTATACCGCTGCAAAGGCATGCTTTGGATGATGTAGTTGGGTCGCATATCTTCCAGGTCGTATAACCCGCCGTCACTTCTGAAAATTACCAGCCGGGCAACGGCTTTTTCTTCAATTCTGTTTTTATGACATACGGACAGAATGTCCTCTTCGAGATGAGTGGCGGTAAAAAAATCAGGGATGTCAAATTGCAATAATTTCATGCCCTGCAATAATCTTTCAAAATGAAAATCCTTGAGAAGAATGTTACCCCGGATGACCCGCATGGTTTCAAACAGCCCGTCTCCATAACGAAATGACCGGTTATCGGGAGAAATCAACGCTTTTCCTTCGCGGAAGAGCTGTCCGTTATGCATAAAATAACCCGGCATGAATACTAATTTATAGTCTTGACCTATCGAAGATGAACAGTCTAAAGTTACTTATTATCTATGATACCTGATTTAACGGCATACATAATCAAACCGGCGAGTGACTTCACACCCGTTTTTGATTTGAGCTTATCGCGGATGGCTTCCACAGTCCGGGGACTTAACGAAACCAAATCTGCGATCTCTTTCGTGCTTTTTTCTTCGCACATTAGTTTTAAAATGTGCTTTTCCTTTTCGTTCAGTTTTACGGAAGAGTTCGCATTGGAGTCGGCTCCTCTTCTTGTCCGAAGTCCGTCCAGCAACGCTTTGTTGGTGAGATCATTGAAAAAATACTCATTGTAATAGCAGGTGTGGATGGCCTCATAAATGACTTCCGAATCGGAATTCTTGGTGAGATAGGCATTGGCGCCTAATTCCATTAGTCTTGAGATCATTGAATGGTCATTATGCATAGTAAGCATAATGATTTTAATATCCGGATACAGCTTTTTTATCTCGGGAAGGGCCGAAATTCCGTCCATAATGGGCATCTGGATATCGAGTAAAATAATATCGGGTGTAAGATGTTTGAGGAGGTGCAGGAGTTGTTGTCCGTTTTCCGCTTCTCCAATTACGCGTACGTCTTTCTTTAAGCTCAGCGCCGTTTTGACCCCTGCTCTGAACAGAGCGTGATCATCGGCTATCACCACTTGTATAATATCGTCGGAACTCAGGGTTTTCATTAGAATATTCCTTTTTCTTTAATTACATATGGATATATGTAACCGGCTATTTTGATTTTATTTAGTCTATAAGTTTATTACGCATACCGTACATTACCAGGCCCGCAATTGTCCGGGCCCCTACCTTCATTTTCATATTTTGCCGTACCGTTTCAATGGTACGTGGACTTAGATAAACTTCTTTCGATATCTCTTCGGTTGTTTTATCCTCAGCGATAAGTTTTAAAATACGAAGTTCCTTTTCATTAAATTTAACCGGGTTAGGATAGTATTGTTTTACCTGCTTTTTATGCTGCAGTTTTAACAACACGGCATTATTGACCAGGTCATTGAAGTAGAAATCGTCATTCATGCAAGTCAGTATAGCATTATAAATCTCTTCCGGATCCGTGGTCTTCGTCAGGTACGCATTTGCCCCCATCTCCATCATTTTCGAAATCATTTCCTGGTCGTCATACATGGTAAGGACAATGATTTTTATGGACTCGTATTCTTTCCGGATCAGCGAAATGGCATTTACTCCGTCCATTTCCGGCATCCGGATATCCATCAACAACACATCAGGCAGTTTAATTTTTATTTTATGCATTAAATCTTTACCGTCTTCTGCTTCCCATATTATCTTAAGATAATCCTTGCCATGCATGGCCATTTTTATTCCGTCTCTGAAAATCTTGTGGTCATCGGCAATTGCTACCTTAATTTCGTAGTTATTGGTTGCTGCCATCGGATATTAAATTGTTCACACCTAATTTTATTAACGACTGATTCTGAATTATATTACTTACAAACTTCGTAAACCTCGCTTAATATATAATAGTAATTTTACTACGTGTAAATACGTATTTCGGTTTCATATACCGGTACACTTATCCGGAATACTCACATATTCTACCGTAATTACTGAAAGGCAAAAACGGGTGTTTTTCCTCTTGTTTTCGCAAGCGGGCAGGGCTAACTTTGTCCTGATAAAATGGATTGGAGGGATTCAGCAGCTTCAATGATGAATTCCGATATCTCCGAAAGGCTACATACCGCAAAATCCAATGTCAATCAGTTTTTCTTTTCAATTAGCGCCTTCAGCCCCGTTTTAAATCCTTTATGCCTGTAAGCCAAATTCGTACCCTGCTCGCACCAGCTATCCCTGTGGTAAATCATTGGCGATTTACTTCTTTTACCAATCAGTAAATGAAAACCTATTAAAAAAGGCTAACAAATACAAATATAAGACTGGTTTATCCGGTTTTATACTTAGTAAAAATACGCATATTATAGAGTATAACTACGCAATTTTCCCTAATTTTCCGGAAAAAAAATTATCTCAAGTTCAATACCAGTAAGTGTTTTTGTCAAAAACGACTTTTTTGACCTTTTATAACCCCTTGGTATTCCAATGATTAGAATACATATTTGACTTATATCTATTCTCATTAACCACAAAACTTTACAACTATGACAAAAAACGACGTTCTTCTAAAGGAGGAACCAATGGTCAATGAATTCGTAGGCGAAGACATTGGCTATGAAAAGGGCTCTCAAATGGTCAGGGATTATTATGACCAATTTGGAGACAAACGGCCGCATTTTGTAGGTCGTCATATTATTGAAAAGGTGCTTAGCCAGCCCGACTGCGTGGGTATTAACCTTTACAAAGCGCTCAATGACAAGGGTGAACAAACCTATGTAATGGTAGGCGTTAACCAGAACGGTGAGTGCATCTTCGAGTACCCTGTAGTGAATGATAATGGCGCTCTTTCCAAAGCAATTGGAATCGTAGCCAACAAATTCTTACCTCCCGACCCCAAACCCAAACCAAAGCCAAAAACCGAAATTGGCTGGGACTGGGACCTATAGGTGAGTAAGTTCTATTAAATACGAGGATTAGTTGTTATATTTGAAAAAACAATCTCTATAACAACTACTTTAGTATATATTGCTATTGCATCAGATTTCCTACCCTTAATCCTCTTTGTTTTTTTAAGAAAATCTTGGAAAAATTTTGGATTAAGGGTAGTTTTTTTATTGGTGTTATATAGTATTCTGGTTAATACTACACTCTTTTCCAATGAAGACTTATGGAAATATCTCCCCGCCGCTGGTAGATTAAGTACCATCGTTGAATTTATTCTCTTTTCTGCTGTTTTTTTTAGGATAATTCAGTCGAAGACCTTTAAAAAGGGGATGTTATATTTAACGATTGTCGTTGGGGCCTACCTGGTTTATTCCTTCATCACTTCGAGCAGTGGTTCCATTGATTCTGTTCCATCCGGACTCACCGCGCTGATTTTTTTTATTTATTGCATTTATTATCTTTTTGAAAAGGTCAAAGATATTTCCTCTCCTTTCCTGTACGATTTCCCTGAATTTTGGATTGTAGTGTCTATTATTATTTATGCTGCCGGTACTTTCTTCCCTTTCATCAATGCACAGACTTATTTGCACAGCCCTGGTTTTAAGGATGATTATGAATTGATCCATTCTACGCTCTATATCATCAGAAATTTGTTGTTTTGCGTTGCTATGCTTGTTAACCCTAAAAGCTCCAAGACATATTATTCATCTAAACCCGGCTAATATAATTTTGCCTCAAAATGTGCGTTGATTGACAAATGATATTCCTGCAAGTAACAGCCCAGCCTAGCCCCATGAACATTTCGGGTGTACTGTTCTTTGGTACAATAGGGATGCTGGCGTTGGCCATTGGGCTGGTATTGTTTATCATTTTCCATCAACGGCGCGTCATCCGGTATCAATTGAAGCTGAAGGAGATGGAAGAAGAACAACAAAAGATACTGCTAAACGCCTCGATCCGCTGGCAGGAAGAGGAGAGACAACGGATAGCTGCGGATTTGCATGATGATGCCGGGCCCCTTCTCGCCACGGCGAGGTTGTATTTGAACGAAAACCTCGTAAAGCAGGATATCAACACGCAATTACAGTCTATCTACAATGCCAAACAGATTATTGATGATACCATCCAACTGATTCGCAATATCTCCCATAGCTTAATGCCGCCTACTCTAAAAAATTTCGGACTGGAATCTGCCGTTAACGATCTTTTCCAGAAAATAAGCGCCTCGGGCGTCATTAAAGCCAGTTGCCGGTTTCATGACTACCGGCAACGACTGAGACCTGAACAGGAGTTACTCGTTTTCCGGATTATCCAGGAACTGGTAAATAATATTTTTAAACATAGCAATGCCAGTTTCATCCACGTTACGCAGAACTACAATGAAGACCGCTTTTTTATCCGGCTTCATCATGATGGGCGGGGTATTACGCAGGCTGACGTGGAAAGATTAAATAAGAGTGCACTC
>JACFNM010000248.1 GCA_019454915.1 Chitinophagaceae bacterium | reverse complement strand
ATAATCCGGATATACACGTACGGATCGTACACGATTGGGGTCCGTTAAACGATAACGACAAGCCCACCTACTATGGTGGTACTTCTTCACCCTCAGTATGGTGCCACGAGTTTGACGGGGGCAGGCAATGGTACACTTCTCTCGGGCATGATGCCGCAACTTATGCTGATCCGGAATTTCGAAAACATATCATGGGGGGCATTCAATGGGTTATCGGAAAAAACAAGCCATTGGATTACTCCAAAGCAAGGGCAAAAACACCCGATGATCCACTACCCTATTAGAAACGGATTATAATAGTATTTATCCCTCTCACTATTAATAATTAATAATGCATCATATTATGGCAAAAAAGACAACATCCTCAAGAAGAAACTTCATTAAAAATACATTGAAAGGTACGGCAGGCGCTGCACTGTGTGCCGGCGCCCCTACCATTGTGCCGGCTTCGGTATTTGGAAAATATGCACCTTCCAACCGGATAAACGTGGGTGCTATTGGTGCGGGCAGAATCGCACGTGACTGGGATATTCCGGGTACGATGCGGTCAGAAATGGCACAGGTATTGGCAGTATGTGACTTAGACAGCAAGAGACTTCAACTCGGTAAAAAATTTGTTGATGATTTTTATGCCCAGAAAGGGAAGCCGGGCTACAACAGTACCAGGACCTATGAACATTATGAAGAACTTATTGCCGATAAAGATATTGATGCGGTCATCATTGCTACTCCGGATCACTGGCACGTGCTTCCGGCCATTACTGCTGTTCGTGCGGGTAAACATGTTTACATGGAAAAACCGGCCTCATTGTGTATCAGTGAAGGGCGTATCCTGAGTGATGAAGTACATAAATCAGGATGTGTACTGCAAATAGGGAGTCAGCAACGCTCTATGCCGCAGTTCAAGAAAGCCTGCGAGCTGGTGAGAAATGGCCGGGTGGGCAAACTGCATACCATCTACGTGGGGCTGCCGGTGGATGATCCCAAAGAAAGTACGCAGGAGAAAGAAATGCCGGTACCGCCTAATCTAAATTTTGAAAAGTGGCTGGGCGCTACTCCATACGTTCCCTATACCGAAAAATTAGTACATCCGCAGAATGACTTTTCACGTCCGGGATGGCTGCGTTGTGAACAATTTGGTGCCGGTATGATTACGGGTTGGGGCTCCCATCACTTTGATATTGCCAATTGGGGCATGGGTACGGAAGATACCGGCCCTGTTGAAATTTCCGGCAGAGCAGATTGGCCGCCTAAAAATGCATTATGGGATGTTCATGGCAATTTCAAAACGGAAACCATCTTTGCCAACGGAGTAAAAATCCTGGCGAGCAACGATTACCCCAACGGGGTAAAATTCGTGGGAGACGAAGGATGGATATTCGTTACCCGCGGAAATTATTCGGTAACCGCTTCCGACCCTGTTTCGAAGGGCAAGAATTCAAAAGCATTAGACGCCAGTAATCCAAAAATTCTGGATTCCGTTATCGGACCCAATGAAATCCATCTTCAGGAGAGCAAGGAGCATCATGCCAACTGGCTGAATGCGATCATTACCGGGGAGCCGAATATTGCTCCTATAGAAGCGGGGCACAGAGCCTGTTCAATTTGCCTCCTGAACAATATAGCCATGATACTTCAAAGGAAATTGTACTGGGATCCGATCTTAGAGAGATTCAAAAACGACGACGAAGCCAATTTTATGCTGACGCGCTCGCAAAGATGGCCATACCAGATTGATAAAGGATTTAATGTAAGGACGACGATTTAAAATTCACGCCAGCAAGTTTTCAATAAAAAAACCAGAGTCATCATATAGACACGTTTTAAAATATTAGCACATGGATATGAAAAAGATTAAGATAATAATTTCCCTCTCTGCCCTGATCATCAGTGTTGGCTGTCAGCCGTCGGGGCAGGAGAAAGATTCCACAGTAAACGACAACAAGATGGTTAAGCTACTAACGTTGGATCCGGGACACTTTCACGCCGCGCTGGTTCAGAAGAAGAACTATCCCGATATAGATACGAACGCCTATGTTTATGCCCCCGATGGTCCCGAGGTAGAAGCACATCTGAATTTGATCAGACAGTATAACAGTAACCCGGAGAATCCCACGCATTGGAATGAAATTGTTTATAAAGGAAGTGATTTCGCCCAAAAAATGTTTGATGAAAAAAAGGGAAGCGTTGTAGTATTATCCGGAAATAACCGGTTGAAAACCGATTACATCCTGCGTTCGGTGGACTCAGCCTTAAATGTTCTGGCAGATAAACCAATGGCCATTAGCAGTGCAAATTTTGAGAAACTCGTGGCTGCTTTTGAAACTGCTGCCAAACAGAAAGTATTGCTATATGATATTATGACGGAAAGATCGGAGATCACCAATATTCTGCAAAAAGAATTGATGCACGACAGCACCTTGTTTGGCGAAATAAAAAAGGGAACGGAAAAAGATCCGTCTGTCATTATCGAGAGCATCCATTACTTTTTCAAGAACGTGTCGGGTAAACCGCTGATAAGACCTACCTGGTTCTTTGATCCCGTTCAGCAGGGAGATGCGATTGCCGATGTGGGCACCCATCTTGTTGACATCGTGCAATGGCAGTGTCTTCCTGAAGTGGTTTTAGACTATCAAAAAGATATCCAAATCAACAGTGCCAGAATATGGCCAACACCACTTACCCCCACTGAATTCAAATCCATTACCGGAAGCGATACCTATCCTGAGTTCTTAAATCCCTACATCACGAAAGACTCTATTTTGCAAACCCACGCTAACGGAGAGATGAATTATACATTGAAAGGAATACCGGTAAAAATTATCGTGAGATGGGATTATAAGGCTAAGGCCGGAGGCGATAGTCATAATGCAACGATAAAAGGTACCAGGTGTACGCTGGAAATACGCCAGGGTCCGGAGGAAAATTTCAAGCCCGTATTATACATTCTTCCGTTAAAAAAATCTGATAAGGAATTTGATGCAATCGTGCAGGAATCTGTCAAGAAAATTGACAATGCCTACCCGGGTGTGACCGTAGAGAAGCAAAATAATGGCGAATGGAAGGTGGTCATACCTGCAAAATATGACGTAGGCCACGAAGCTCATTTTGCACAAGTGATGGAAAGATATCTCCAATACCTGAAGGAAGGAAAATTACCGGAATGGGAAGTGCCGAATATGATTGCAAAGTATTATACCACAACCAAAGCGCTGGAAACAGCTTTAAATAAAAACAAATAGCTACGACTACGAATTTGTTTTTATCGGGACCAAAGTTAACGAGATATGAACTCTGATAATGTATTCAGCCTGGAAGGGAAAGCCGCGGTGATCACCGGTGGCGGGAAAGGCTTAGGATTTGCGATTGCCAGGGCCTATGTGCGTCAAAAGGCTAACGTAATCATCACCGGAAGAAATGAGAAGCAGCTTCAGGATGCATGTAGGGAATTAGGGGAAAATTGTTATTACGCGGTTTTTGATCTCAATCATCTTTCAAAGATTCCTTCTTTCGTTGAATCATTAGAGAACAAATTCGGTCCGGTAGATATACTTGTGAACAACGCAGGTATTAACATGAAAAAAGAATTCCAGGACGTAACTAATGAAGATTACAGCGAAGTAATTCGTATTAATCAACAGGCGGTGTTCGTGCTGTCCAGGGAATTTTCGAAGAGGATGATCTCGCGCAAATCCGGAAATATTATCATGATCAGTTCCATGGCTGCTCAGTACGGTATTCCGAAGGTAATCGCCTATACTGCCTCCAAGGCGGCAGTAGAAGGAATGACCCAGGCTATGGCAGTAGAACTGTCACCGTTAGGTATCAGAGTGAATTGTATAGCTCCCGGCTTTATTGAAACGGATATGTCTTCTAAAGCGTTGAACAGTGATCCGGAAAGGAAACAAAAAGTATTGTCACGTACTCCGTTAAGGCGACTCGGAAAGCCGGAAGACATCGGACACGCGGCTGTTTACCTGGCTTCTGATGCTGCTTGTTTCGTGACAGGAGTGGTTTTGCCGGTTGACGGGGGAAATGCCATTGGATTTTAAGTTAAGGACTATTGTGAATTAGCTTAGAAAGGATCTGCTCTTGGAATGGATGAATGTATTGTCAATAACATCATTAATTACAACCATTTTTATCCAGTATTAAACAATCCTTTTATTAACTTCAAAACTTTCTATTATGAATAGAAAAGAGCTTTGCAGATTTCTATCTACGATGGTTATTCTCCTTTTTGCCCTATGGGGAACTGCTGTCGCACAACAAATTACCGTACAGGGTAATGTTACTTCTGCTGAAAATCAAAACGGAATTCCCGGAGTATCCGTCACCGTTTCCGGTACTACCAACGGAACGACTACGGATGACGATGGAAAATTCACGTTGCAAAATGTGCCGGGAAACGGGCGCCTGGTATTTTCTTCGATCGGTTTTAAAACCCAGACTATTTCCGTTAACAATCAGACTACGATTAACGTTACCCTACAAACAGAAACTTCTTCCTTAGACCAGATTGTGGTGATAGGATATGGTACAACGAAGAAAAAAGACCTCACCGGAGCCATCGCTTCAGTGAAAGTAGAACAATTGGAAAATGAGCATCCGGCCTCGGTACAGGATGTTCTGAGAGGAAACGTTCCCGGTCTGAATGTCGGATTCAGCGCTACCGCCAAAGGAGACGCAGGTTTGCAAATAAGAGGCAAGAATACCCTGAATGCGGGATCCAGTCCTTTAATCGTGGTAGACGGGGTGATCTATTATGGCGCTTTAGCGGACATTAATCCCAATGATATTGAGACAATAGATGTCTTAAAAGACGCAAGCTCTGCAGCGGTATATGGTTCAAAAGCAGCGAGCGGCGTAATACAGATTACGACTAAGAAAGGGAAAACCGGAAAGCCCACTATCAACGTAAATTCCAGTATTGGTACGGCTACGATGAGCGTGAATAATCGCGTATATAATGCAGAAGAGTTTTTATACACATGGAGGCGGAATGTAAAATACAGCACCAACATCAACGCCAAACCTTATCAGTTTGATGACCCCCGCCAGCTTCCTTCCAATATTTCTGTGGCTGATTGGATCGCATATGATAATGCCAACCCTAATGCCGATCCGGTGGTTGTATGGTTGCAGCGTTTGAATTTGCAGCCGGTTGAAATTGAAAACTATAAGAAGGGGCAATCTATTGACTGGTACGATATGATGTTTCACAATGGGCTTCGTCAGGATTACAATATCAGCCTGTCGGGTAGAAAAGAAGGCGTCAACTATTACTGGTCACTGGGTTATATGAATAATGAAGGCGTTGTGAAAGGTGACCAATATGGTGTTGCACGCTCCAGGTTGAATATTGATGCAAAAGTCACTAACTTCTTAAATGTGGGGATGAATACCCAATTTAGTATTCGCGATGAAAGTTCAATACCCGTGGACTGGGGGCTTATCACAGCTAACTCTCCCTGGGGTTCCTTTTATAATGACGACTCCACGCTTTTAAGATTCAGACCCAATGACGAAGTGAGTGGTGGAAATAATCCTTTTGGAGTTCCAACCTATTCCAACCGGTTAAGAAAATACTATGAACTTAATGCGAGTTTATTTGCTAAACTGTCCTTACCCTTTGGAATTAAATTCCAAACCAACTTTACACCCAGATTTGAATGGTATAATTTCTTTAACGGACAGTCTGTGCTGTGGCAGGATTGGGCGAATATAGGCGGAAGAGCAACCCGGGAAAACAGAAATATATACCAATGGCAGATAGATAATCTGTTGACCTGGAATAAAGACATTGGCAGAGATCATCATATAGATATTACCTTACTCCAGAACGCTGAAAAATTTCAGGTTTGGCGTAACAAGGTTGTGGCAACAGGTTTTCAACCCAATGATGCTTTAAGCTATCATAATTTAGCTGCAGCAACGGGAGTTGTTGTCACCAATGCCGGTGATTACAGCGATGAAAGTGGAACCCTTGGCGATGAAGTAAGTTCCGGTGACGCGTTGATGTCCAGGCTTTTTTATTCCTTTAAGCAACGCTATATGCTGACACTCACCGTAAGGCGTGATGGCTATTCTGCTTTTGGACAAATGAATCCCAGAGCAACATTTCCTTCTGCT
>JACFNM010000247.1:5169-6148 GCA_019454915.1 Chitinophagaceae bacterium | reverse complement strand
TCGGACTGGGAATTATGCTAACCGCGAAGAAGTGGGAATCTCCGGTGATGACCATCATTTCTCTGGCGCAAATATTTTTAGCTACCTTCTTAATCGGAATTTATTTCTTCGATGTAAAAATCGGCAGCACTCCTTTCATTCTCATGCGGGATGAATTTCCCAATGCTCCGGTATTTAAAGACCCCCTGTACCTACAGAAATATCTCCGGGACGGGAACGGCTTAAATGTCCTGTTGCAGAACTACTGGATGGTGATACACCCGCCTGTATTATTCCTGGGATTTGCTTCTGCTATTGTACCTTTCTCTTTTGCCTTTGCCGGTCTGTGGAAAAAAGACTATACCGGCTGGATCAAAGCAGCCTTACCCTGGACTTCATTCAGCGCCGCGGCACTGGGGACGGGAATCATGCTAGGTGCAGCGTGGGCTTACGAATCGCTCACATTTGGAGGATACTGGGCTTGGGACCCGGTGGAAAATGCTTCCTTAGTACCCTGGCTGATCATGGTAGCCGGACTACACGTGATGCTAATCAACAAGTCCACCGGCTATTCCGCAAAATCCGTTTACTGGTTCTTGTTCCTTTCATTTTTATTGTTGTTGTATTCAACCTTTCTGACCCGAACGGGAGTACTGGGCGACACCTCTGTCCATTCATTTACCGGGGAAGGCAGCTCCCTGTTCTGGCACCTTATTATCATGATGGCGGTGTTTACCGGATTGTTTGTTTCCGTTTATTTCAGGAACAGAAAACAACTGCCCGTCGTCCATAAAGAAGAAGAAATCTCATCGCGGGAATTCTGGATGTTTGTCGGGTCACTCGTCTTATTAATTTCAGCCGGCTATATTACTTTCTTTACTTCGCTGCCCGTCATTAATAAAATCTTCGGAACACACAAAGTGATTGGCGAAGATCCGGAGTATGTGTATAACCGGGTGATGGTACTGATTGCCGTAGTAATCGGTATCCTTACCGCCGT
>JACFNM010000247.1:0-5159 GCA_019454915.1 Chitinophagaceae bacterium | reverse complement strand
TTTTTGGATGAAAAAATTACTGGTTCCCACCGCCATTGCAGTAGTCATTACCATTCTCATCATCACGTTTGGGAAGATTAACTACACCAAATACGGGGTGGGCTTTATGGGAGCCATTCACCTCGCTATATTAGCCTCCACCTATGCGGTAGTAGCCAATGCCATGTATATTTGGAGCGGAACAAAAGGGAGGTTAGGCCAGGCAGGTGCCTCAATCACTCACTTAGGCTTTGGATTAATGCTCGTGGGCATATTGATTTCGTCGTCAAAGAAGGAAGTGATATCCATCAACCGGACGGGGATAATGATACCTGGGCTCAAAGATCCGAAAGGAAGAGATGATAGCGGGATGGAAAATGTAACCCTTATTCAGGGGGTACCCACCCCCATGGGGAAGTATACGGTAACGTACGTTGCAGACTCCACCCATCCCCGGGATGAAAAGCAGTATTTCAAGGTGAACTATGAACGCAAGGATGAAATTTCCGGAAAGGTAGTTGAGGAATTCAATCTATATCCCAATGCTTTCCTTATGAAAGCTGAAGAAGGGCGAAGCGCATTGTCTGCCAATCCCGATTCTCGTCACTACTGGAATAAGGATATATTTACTTTCGTCACCTCTATGCCCGACCCTGAAAGTATTAAGGACACAGCCACTTTCAGAAATCATCCTATCCAGCAGGGAGATACGGTGTTTTATTCAAACGGTTATATTGTCATTGACCAGTTAATAGTGGCCAATAAAGAAACCAATAAGGACCTGCCACTGGTAGATAGTGCCTGGCTGGCAGACGTAACGGTATATAGTAACGAGGGGATGTCTTATAAGGCTCAGCCGGCTCTTTTTTCCAAGGATAACCGCCCCATGGCGAAAAGAGACACGGTGATATCGCAAAGCCTCGTTTTGGAGGTAAATAAAGACCATCAGGGGCTAAATATTGGCGTAAAAGAATCGAATGCCATTATGAAGTATATTACGCTGAAGGCATTCCAGTTTCCTTTTATTAATATTTTATGGCTCGGGATTATTATTATGTCCTCCGGATTTCTAATCAGCATGATACACCGTTTCAAGAAAAGTATGTAAACTAAATCAGGGGTATTTAGCAGCGGTTAGCCGGAGATCGTTGTCTTAATGTATTATTTATGGCGTAAAGCCGTTATTACTATAATTAGTGCCTTATGTGCACCTTGAAAAAGCCATATTATCTTCTCATCATATTTATATTTTGTTGTGTTATCTGCGATTCCAGGGCGCAATCGCAGGGAAACTATGGAATATATGACACGATTACCGTTCCCGCCATTATCTATAAGGGTGATACCCTGTCTTACCGGGAGCTTGAAGCGGTTAACATTTATCTTAAGCTAACTGCTGCGCAAAAAAAGGCGCTGCGTGAATGGACAAGACTAAGGAATGCAGTATATGTAACCTACCCCTATGCCAAAAAAGCTGGTATCGTTTTTAATGATATCAAAGCACAACTGGCAACTATTCCTGATAAAGGAAAAAGAAAGGCCTACGTAAAGAGCAGGGAAGATGATTTGCGCAAGGAATTCACCAAACCACTCACAGAACTCTCCGTTTACCAGGGAAAGGTATTAATGAAGCTCATAGCGCGGGAAACCGGCAATACCTGCTATGAAATTATTCATGACTACAAGGGCAGTTTTTCCGCCGGATTCTGGCAAAGCATTGCCTGGATTTTTGGAAGCAGTCTGAAGCAAACCTACCAACCCCAAACTGACGACGCGCAGATAGAAGATATCGTGATGGAGGTAAGACGGATGTATGGATACTATTATTAGGGGGATAAAGCCTTTTGTATCCTTTCGAAGGATAGCTTCTGCTCTTTTGATACCGAAGGTTTAAGAGAAAGATACCATATTCAATTTTCAGATAGCATTAATTATGAATCACCTGTTAACTGTTCTTTTTACTTTATTCTTTACTCCTCCCTGTATTGCTCAGGTACCGTTTACTAATCTGCCTCGTATAGCTATTGCCGGTATCGCGATAGAATCCAGCACGTTCTCTCCTGCGCTGAGCACGAAAGATAATTTTTCACAAAAACGGGGTAGCGAAGTATTTGAATTGTATCCTTTTTTAAAAGAAGGCAGTACCATGAGAAAGCGCGCGATGTGGTTTCCGGCCATGCGTGCACGCTCTCTGCCGGGTGGCGCGGTTACGCGCGAGACTTATGACGCTTTTGTAAACGAGATATTAGACTCGCTAAAACAAAATCTGCCGTATGATGGCCTGTTTTTTGATATCCACGGCGCGATGAGTGTGGTTGGGTTAGATGATCCTGAAGGTGATTTTATACAAAAAGTAAGGAAGGTAATAGGAAAGCAGACGGTGGTGTCAACCACGATGGACCTCCATGGGAATGTTTCACTCCCACTGGCGGAAAATTCCGATTTGATCAATTGCTATCGGATGGCTCCGCATGAAGATGCTTTAATAACCAAAGAGCGGGCGCTGGCTCAGTTGCTTGACCGGTTAGAATCGGGCAAAGGGAAACCGGCATTTAAAGCCTGGATACCCATTCCCATTCTTCTACCGGGCGAACAGACCAGCACGCGAATTGAGCCGGCAAAAAGTCTATACGCCATGTTGCCTGGTATATCCCGGCGCCCCGGTATCATTGAAGCTTCCGTGTGGATGGGCTATCCCTGGGCAGATGAACCACGGATCCATGCCGTGGTGATGGTTACCGGAGATGCACAACAACAGGTAAAGACAGCCGCTGAAGAAATCGCCCATTATTTTTGGAATGTAAGACATCATTTCACCTTTGTGGCGCCCACGGGTACGTTGGACGAATGCCTGAACCAAGCGTTCGCAAGCAGGAAGAAGCCATTTTTTATAAGCGACTCGGGTGATAATCCCACCGCCGGAGGAGCGGGCGATGTGACCTGGACGTTGATGGAATTGCTGAAAAGAAAAGAATTTAAATCTGCCAATGGGCCCAAAACCATCTATGCATCTATACCCGGTCCCGAACTGGTAGCTTCAGCCAGACGTATCGGAGTTGGTGGTAAAATCAGCGCGTACGCGGGTGCCGAGGTAGATAATCGCTATGCACCGCCGGTGTTACTGGAAGGAGAGATAACGGCTATAAAAGAAGGAGATCCCAATGCGGAAACGGAAGTAGTAGTGAAAATGGGCTCATTAAGCGTGATAGTTACGGCGAAAAGAAAACCCTATCACCGCGAGAAAGACTTCACCGATCTCAATCTTCATCCGAGAGAGGCGGACATTGTATTGGTTAAAATCGGTTACCTGGAGCCGCAATTGTATGACATGCAAAAGGACTGGCTGCTGGCACTCACACCCGGCGGGGTGGACCAGTATCTTGACAGGCTGTCTTATAAAAGAATTCAGCGGCCTATGTACCCGTTAGACAAAAATATGAAGGATCCCGATTTAACCGTGAGATGGGCAAAATCTTCCAATGACTTACCTTAGCACCTGCGGAGAGACATCATCTGTCGCCTGGATGCTTTCGACTTCGCAATCCATTTTTCTATGTAAAGTGCTCATCATTACGAGACCAACTATTTCGTCAATACTTCGCATATGAAAAAGATATTTATTCCAATCTGTATTTTATTAACTATGACAGCCTGCAACAATTCTTCCCGTCAGGAAAAAAACAATGATAACGCGTCTGTTAACCCGCTTCTCCATGAAAGCACTTTACCCTACACCACGCCTGATTTCTCTAAAATCAAAAATGAGGATTATAGGCCCGCAATTTTAGAAGGCATACAATTGAAAAAGGAAGCGATCAGTAAGATTGCCAACAATCCGGCCGCGTCAACCTTTGAAAATACGCTCGTTGCACTTGAAAAGTCCGGCGAAAGCCTCGATCGGGCTTTAGCGCCATTTTATGCGCTCACGGGTGCGTATACCAATGATACCCTCCAGCAATTACAGGAAGAAATAGCTCCTTTGTTATCCGATGTGCATGACTTCATATACCTGAACGATTCTTTATTTCACAGAATACAGTCCTTGTATGATAAACAAAATGAGCTTAATCTGGATAAAGAATCACTGAAACTACTTGACAATTATTACACTGATTTTAAAATAGCAGGCGCTGCACTGTCCACTGAGTCTAAAGAACAGTTAAAAAAGATGAACGCCCGCCTGGCTACGCTTACGGCTCAGTTTAACAAGACGCTGCTGGCGGCCAATAATAGCGGAGCTGTCGTATTTAAAGATAAACAAGCCCTGAGCGGATTAACAGATGCTGAATTGGCAGCCAGAAAGAATAAGGACGGCGACGGATGGAAAATACCTCTTCAAAATACTACCCAGCAGCCCCTTCTTGCGTCGATGACAAACCGAAACAGCAGAAAAGAACTTTTCATGGCAGCGTGGAACAGAGGAGACGGCGGCGAAAATGATACCAAAGCTATCATCACTGAAATAGCCACGCTGAGAGCACAGAAGGCCAGGATCTTAGGCTTCGAAAATTATGCCCAATGGAGTCTGCAAAAAACTATGGCTAAGACTCCTGAAAACGTTTTTAAAATGTTTGACGGACTGGTTCCCGCAGCCACCGGTAAAGCACAGATTGAATCCGATACGATTCAACAGATGATTAAGAAAAGTGGCGAAGACTTCCGGCTTGAACCTTATGACTGGAATTTGTATGCGGAAAAAGTACGAAAGGAAAAATATGATTTGGATGAGAATGAAATCAAACCGTATTTCTTATTGAAGACGGTACTGGAAAAAGGCGTTTTTTACGCCACCACTCAATTATACGGTATTACTTTTAAACGACGAACGGACATTCCGGTTTATCACCCGGACGTGCTGGTATATGAGTTATTTGAAGAAGACGGAAGTCCGCTGGGATTGTTTTATGGCGATTATTTTGCCCGACCCAGTAAACGTGGGGGCGCCTGGATGAGTAATCTGGTAGAACAATCACGACTGTTCAATAAAAAACCGGTGATATACAATGTGTGCAACTATCCCAAGCCGGCCGGCAATGAGCCTGCATTGCTCACGTACGACGAGGTAAGCACTTTATTCCACGAATTCGGGCACGCGCTTCACGGCTTCTTTGCCAATCAGGAATACCCGTCTTTATCGGGCACCAATGTAGCCCGGGACTTTGTAGAGTTTCCTTCGCAAT
>JACFNM010000246.1 GCA_019454915.1 Chitinophagaceae bacterium | reverse complement strand
GTCACCATATCACTATTTGGAGCGGCATTAATAATGGACGGTAGCCACATCACAAAGCCATACACACCGATACTCCATAAAGCATATTGCAGACAAAGCAGGATGACCGCTTTCAACCGGAATGCTTCACCATAATTCCTTACCGGTTTTATATTTTGTTGTTCAAGTTGCAATTGTGCTTCCAGTGCATCCTTATCTTCGTTAGTCAGCCATTTGGCATCCCTCGGTTTGTTCTCAATCAACCGCCACCAGAAAAAAGCCCAAATAATTGCCGGCGCCCCTTCAATGATAAACATCCAGCGCCAGCCCACCGATTTAACGAGATATCCGGACAAGATGGACATCCATAAAATCGTTACCGGATTTCCCAGGATTAGAAAAGTATTGGCCCGGGAACGCTCTGACTTCGTAAACCAACGGCTCAGAAAGATAATCATAGCGGGCATCACAGCGCTTTCTACCACTCCCAACATAAACCGAATTACGACCAACAGATGTACATTGCTCACCATACCGGTTGCCATCGCCAGCCCTCCCCACAATATCAATGACCAGAAAATTAATTTCTTCGCGCTCTTATTCGCTGCATACAAGGTGCCGGGAATCTGAAAAAAGAAATATCCCAGAAAAAACAGCGAACTCAGGAGGGAAGACATAGCCGGAGTAATATGCAAATCTTCCGCCATACCGCCTGCTGCGGCAAAGCCAAAGTTCGCTCTATCCAGATAAGCCAGACTGTAGGTAATAAAGGCAATCGGAATCAGTCGTATCCAACGTTGCCTGGCAATCGTATTTGTCATTTCTCCGTAATTTTACCAGGTTCTTCTGTTCATCATCTCGTCTAACTTCGCTTTCGTCATTTTTCCTAATTCGGGATGTTGTTCAAGCCATTTCAAAAAGTGCAATTTGATTTCTTCTGTCCATTGGCTGTCTATCTGCCCTGTGGTATATTTCCCGGATTTGACCATCTCAAAGCCAAACTCATCTTTCATCGTCACAAACTCAGCTATACTGATCACCTGCTCAGCAAGGTGTGCCGGAATGAACAAAACGCCTTCTTCATTTCCAACAACCAAATCCCCGGGAAGTACAATAGCTTTCCCCATCCTAACCGGCGTGTTTAAACCCATCAAAACCATTTCCTGCAAAAAAGAAGGATGAAAATCACGAACAAAAGCGTTAAAGCCTTCTATCTCCCTTAGCCCTGCTAAATCCCGGGCTGCACCATTAAAAACTACGCCGCAACCAGATTTACTAAAAATGGAATTACCCAGCGTACTGCCGATAAGCGTACCGCCATCAATTTTTCCAAAGCCATCTGCCACGTACACATCACCCTTACTAAGCATATCTATTGGCCAGGCATTGGTATTTCCTTTTCTACCCTGCTTATTACCCCTGTCTTTAATACTCTTTTCCACATCCGGACGCGATGGCATATACATGGCAGTAAGTGCACGCCCCACAACAGGTATGGCATTATTAACTAACTTCCATCCGCCTTCAAATTGATTGTTGTATCCTTCATTTTTCAGTGCAGTCCACGCATCATCAATATTAATTTTTGCAGCGCGCTGGAGCACATCGTCCGGTATCTTCGGTCGCCCGTCAGCAAACCGCTCTCCCTCCCAGGAGGCTGTTAGAAATATCAGTTCCTCTTTTGGTATCGTTTGCGCATCTGCAGCTAAGTCTGCTAAAAAATAAAATCCAATCAGCATTAAAAGAAACCGGCTTATTTTCATCATCAGATATTTTATACATTTATTGATTAGCCTTTAAAAGAATTTATTTTTCTTAAGGTACCCTTACTTTAATCACTATTCTTTTCACGGTTTTGCTTCCTTCCACTTTAATGGAAGGGCGATGCATTTCCTGTGGTGAAAATATGAAAAAGGTGCCCGGATCAGCATCATAATACTGTCCGTATTCATTAGTATAGAACATAATGTCGCCCCTGGAACCATAGGGGGTGATAATTACCGCATCGGGCGCGTCAACAGAAGCCACTCCCATCTTTGCCTTTCCTTTAATGATATACTGGAGATCATTAAAATTACGATGAGACTCCCATTTGATATCGGCTATATCTTTAGTAGTAGCTTCGGAAATATTAGCCGTTACATTTCCCGGATCAATTACATAATCTCCCGCTTTCATATTTATCAGATCCTTACTGTTCAGGAACTCAAAAGCAGCATCCCAATATTTCGGATTCCTTTCATATTGTCTGAAAAATTCCTGCTGATTGATACTGCTGCTCGGAGTGAGCTTCAGATTGTTGGTAGAAGGTAATTTGCTATACCACTCAGCAAATTTATTCAACTGCATTCTTCCGACTCCGAAGGGTAATACAATAGGGGAAGCAATGCCATTCAGATCATACACTATTTTTCCGTCTCTTATGGTTAGCTCACACTCCAGTTTTTTATCGGTATCCAATTTAACTCCTGTATAATCAAACAATCCGAATTTTCCGTTTCTAAGGTTCAGGACAGCGATATCTGCCACAGCTCCTTCTGAAAGGTGGCCAAGTTCCTGTCGGTTGATTTCCTGTGCAGGGTTCCATGTACTCGCCTCAATAACATCCTGAAGATGCATACCCATTGCCAGAAATTTAGACATGGTAGTCAGCATGTCTTTCATTGCTGCATTCATACTGCCTACATGAAGATCAGTACTGATGGAATTGGGGTAAAATTTTTCTTTTATAGCGGGTATCCCCTGAGAATAAGCAAAACTGATTCCACCATAGCCCACGTCGAAAATGATTCCTTTTTTCCTGGCTTCCCAAACAAAAGGTTTAACCTGTTTATTATCCAAATCATATATGGTTTCCCGTCCTCCGCCCAACTGAGCAAAACAATGGGTAAAAATATCACCCGGTCTTAAATGCTCAAGAAAAAGATCTTTTATAGATAATGGCGGGTTACTCCCTCCAAAGTCAACCATAACAGGTAAGTTACCCGCAAGCCTTCCTGCTTTCACGGCTTTATCTGTGGGCGCCCAGCTATGTCCTTCGTAATGTGCTAACTTAAATCCGACGATATGCTCTCTGTTTTGACGGGCAACAATAGCGGACATCTTGGGATCCATGTCTTCATCGTTCTGTTCATATCCGCCGCGCATTCCCTCACCTACAATGTTCAGAAATGCCAGTACCCTTGTTTTAGAGTTATCAATGGTTTGCCTTTTAAATGCCGGAAAAGTTCTCCAACCGGCCCCTCCCGCATCAACTATCGTCGTAACTCCATTACGGAAAGTAAATCCATCAGGCTGAATCGCAAGATTACCATTGGCATACTGATGATCCGGTTCCACTCCCCAAAAAACATGCGTATGGATATCTATCAACCCCGGTGTTACATATAAACCCGAAGCATCAACTACCTGACGTGCGTTCGATGCATCTATGTTTTTTGCTACACGGGCAATTTTTCCATTGTCAATCGCCACATCCATCACTTCGTTTATACCATTCCGGGGATCAATAACATGCCCGCCTTTAATCACAATTTGATAGGATTGAGACTGAGCCGGAAGCGTAGCGCATAAAAGCGCCAACAGATAAAACAAAAAAGGTCTTTTCATCCTTATTTTTTTAAAAGTTTAAAAAGTAGTTATTACTGGTATATCAATTATCGTAAAACAGTTTCCTTCCGCATCTCACCTTCATGATCCAAGGTTAGCCAATCATCTGATGAATCCAATCTGCCCATAATCAAAAACTGTTTTTCAGTGGCTGACATTTTAATCTCAATCCCTTTCTCCGTTACCTTTGGTGTCTCTACCAGTAACGCATTCAGAAGACTGATATCCACCGCATATTTTTTATTCCGGGTTTTGTAAATCTGCTGCAAATAGTAGTACTTCCACAAATTCAATTTCAGGTTTTCCATAGTCTCAGAAAGAAATCCGGATGAAGTTACCGAATCAGCAAATAATACATATCCCCAGCGTTCAGGAAAATGCAGATTTAATATTCCCTGAGGAGACCAAACCGTATATCGCTCGGGAAGGAATCTGCCCGAAGACGGGTCTCTTTTTTTCGAGTATGTTCCATTAATCGCATCATGCTGCCAATGAACCCGGGAAAAATTCATACGCCATATCGTTCCTGACTTCGTAGCATTACGCCAAACACCCAGGGAAGAAAAAGGTATGGCCAATTCCACCGTCCATGAAGTGTCTTTATCTCCCGGTTGGTTTAAAGTTCCGGCAATATGCACCGCTTTTTTCAGCCCTTTAATATCCCAACTGCTCAACCCTCTCCCACCACTTCGGTAGGGCCTGGGCATGTACAAATCCCAGACAGCACCGATGGCATTTATCTGAAATTCAAAATAATTAAAAGTGCTTCCGTCCGGGTTGATAAAAATCTCCAGAGCATTGTTTTGAAAGACCGGTGCATCCTGTGCATTAATATTAGCCCAGACATCTTCTTCCCGTAATTCTGCCAGGACATATAAAAAGATACTATCCCACACCATTTTACACCTGGTTCTTTTATGATTATGACCGCGGGATGCCCCCGATTCAATATCAACAAAATCTTCAGTCCAGGGCGCCCGTTGCCAGGCTGCGTCAGTGCCCAGACCATCTATATTTATCTTCTCCGTGATGCTTAAAACAGTATAATGCCTGGGAATATTAAGAAGCCTCTTCAAATTCAAATTCTGAAATTGAGATATTGCTCCCCCTCCACTTAGCAGTACTATCCCAATCAGAAGAAATCTCCTAAAAAAATACATTTTCGGTTTTTCCGGTCGCATTAAACCAGCATGTATGTCGTCCGCCATCTATCGGTTGTATAATTTTTTTCTTGCTGCCTTCACCTCCTCCACCGTGACTCCGGTCGTTGAATTATTGAACTCCGTTTTTACATACGACAAAATATCTGCTATCTGCTGATCATTCAGCACATCAGCGAAGCTTGGCATCCTGTTGACAAACCGTCTGCCTCTTACGATGATTTCGGCTTCCATACCGTTCAGTACTATATTCAGGGGCTGCTCGATATGTCCGGCAAGCCACTCAGAGCCCTTCAACGGCGGGAAGCGGCTATTACCTTCTCCATTTCTTTCATGGCATCTGCCACAATAAGTATTATACAATTTTGCAGCCGGTGTATAGTCCATCTTATCCAAATTATCTTTCACCTCATCCGGATGCTTGATATTGGGCGCTTCCAGTTTACGCTTTTCCATTGCCGCAAGGGACTGGGGTCCAAACTTCTTACGGTCGCCTTTATACATCACCCGCCATATTTTTCCTTTCTCTGTTTCTGAAATATACAGAGAACCGTCCGGACCAACTGATAGTCCCATTGGTCTGTACTTTGCATCACTGGTATTATGTATAGTATCCACACCGGCAAATCCATCCGCAAAAACTTCCCAGGGACCGGACGGATTACCATCCTTGAAAGGTACAAAAGCGATAAAGTACCCGGATTGCGGATAAGGTGCACTGCTGGTTGATCCGTGAAAGCCGACGAAAGCGCCATTTTTATAGTGATCCGGGAATTGGTCGCCTTCATAAAATATCAAATCATTGGGTGCAAAATGGCCGGGGAACCCTACTACGGGTTTCAAAAAAGAAGTATCTTTCGCTTCCATTTTACCATCTCCACCGTATTCGGGATTTTGCATTTTCTTTCCTTTGATGTGATCATAATAGGCATAAGGCCAACCGGCATTCCCCCCTTTCGTAACTCTGAAGAATTCCTCTGATGGCAGTACAGCCCCTTCCAACTCTGAATAATACATCGGCCAGTTCCAGTGCAGATAATCCCGCCCATGCATAACCGTATATAACTGATCATCCACATTGTTCCATGCAAGCGCCACCACACTCCTGAATCCTTCAGCATACAATTCTCCATCCCATTGAAATTGATTGGGTTTATTCGCATCAAATTTCCAGATTCCGCCTCTCGTTTCCAGAAAGGGGCAGGGATCTTTTCCGGGCGAAAAAGGCGCCCCTTCGGATATCTGACAACAATCAGAGGAAGGTCCAAAAGGAATATACATATTGCCTTTTTTATCAAAAGCAATAGGCTTGGTATCATGCGCGCGGGGAGGTTGAGTATCTGTCAACATCAATTCCATGGGGCTTTGTGGTATCAGATCTCCGGGAGTTAGTTTTTGACGATAAATATGCGTTGTTGAACTATAC
>JACFNM010000245.1 GCA_019454915.1 Chitinophagaceae bacterium | reverse complement strand
CTCTCAATACAACCCATTCAAAGATGAGCCTACGCATAAAATAGGGTGATAGGGCATTCATCGGTTAGGGCAAATTGACGGATGATTATTCTGATCATGAAAAAACAGCAAGGGTAGGCGCTTCCCCGCAAGGGAATGAAATAATTCGGGTAGGTTTTGCCTAAGGCCAATCATCTTAGTGAATGTATTCATGTGGTTTAGGTTTTTTTCAATGGAATCAACGGCGTAAATACAGATAAACGTACCAAGTCATTACTGCTTATCGGCAATAAACCATATTCTCAAAGGCAATATCAACTATGGAGGATAAGGAATCCGGCTGATTTGAAAAGTAAAGATAAAATGAAATACGTTTAATCCTCTATTTTTCACTTTTCAATGATCATCGAATTGGCTCAGAAAGATATGAATTTTTCCATCCAAAAACAAAATCAAAAAATTCAGAACCCTCACTCACGGATAACCGCTACATTTGTCCTTTAATTCTATAATATGAGCTATGAACTAACCGGTAAATTGATTGCCAAGTATGATGTGGTACAACGTACAGCAACCTTCAAGACGCGGGAATTCGTTATTGAGAAAACAGAGGATATCGGGGGCAGAACCATCACTAACTATGCTAAGTTTCAGTGCGTACAGGACAAAACCAGTCTGCCGGACCGGTTTAATATCGGAGAAACCGTAAAAGTCTACTTTAATATTAAAGGTAGTAAATGGGAGAAGTCCGGGCAAACGAATTATATCACCAATTTAGATGCCTGGAGGATGGAGACAGTCAGCCTGGGACAGGAAGAACCGGCTCTGGCTCCCGGCAGCAGCCCGATGAACGATAGTCTTCCCTCTTCAGTTGAAGACGATCTACCATTTTGAGAACTTGATTTTTTACTTCATTTGAATTTCCTGTTCAATCTGCGTTAACTTTCATCTGTATGCAGCCGATTTTAGAAGTTCAGCAACTGAAAAAATATTTTTCTACCCAAAAAGCGGTAGATGATGTAAGTTTTCGTATTGAGAAAGGCGCCATTTTCGGTATGCTGGGACCTAATGGAGCGGGAAAGACAACACTTATCAGGATGATCACCGGAATCTTTTTTCCGGATAGCGGTTCCATTATTTTTGATGGTAAATCTTTTGATCCTTCAACCGATATAGCGAAGATTGGCTACATGCCTGAAGAACGGGGATTGTATAAAAAAATGAAAATAGGTGAACAGGCTCTTTATCTCGCGCGGCTGAAAGGCTTAAGCAAGGCGGAAGCTACCGAAAAAATCAGGTATTGGTTTCAGCGACTCGAAATGGATACTTGGTGGAACAAGAAAGTGGAAGATCTTAGCAAGGGCATGAGTCAGAAGTTTCAATTTGTCACGACCATATTACATGAACCCTCGCTCATCATCCTCGATGAACCTTTTAGCGGTCTGGATCCCGTGAATGCCAATTTAATTAAGGACGAGATATTTAGACTGGCGAAGAACGGCAGCACTATCATTTTCAGCACCCACCGGATGGAACAGGTGGAAGAGATCTGCGATCATATCGTTTTGATTAATAAAGGGAAAAAAATACTGGATGGAACGGTGAAGAATGTAAAGCAGGAATTTAAGGAAAATCTCTTTGAAGTAGGCTTCGAACATAAAGCCGGAGAGACTTCCGCCAACTCAATTTTTGAAGTAACTGAACAGAAGGATCAATCTCTCATCTTAAAAATCCACGAAGGCTTCAAACCCCATGATGTTTTACAATATTTTCTGTCGCTTGGGCAGGAGATTACTTCCTTTCGTGAATTATTACCCACGTTAAATGACATTTTCATCAAATTAGTGGAGGGTACTCCGTTAGCGCGTGAGTTTCAACCCCTGAGTTCCTCCTCTTAACCTGGCTTCGGTCTAACCATTCTATGAAATGAAAAATGAATAATGCGATATGAATAAAATCAGGTTGATTATAGAGCGTGAATACCTTACCCGGGTGAAGAGGAAATCTTTCCTGATTACTACACTGGTAGTGCCCATCATTATTATGGCTTTTTATGCCATTATGATTGCGGTATCCATAAGCGGCGATACCAAAACCCAAAGTATCGCCATTATAGATGACGCTAACCTGCTGGATGGGAAACTGGAAATGATAAAAAACGACAAATCAATCTATCATTTTATACAGGACGAATCCGAACAATCCTTTAAATCAAAATACAAACAGGAAGGTTACCAACTGTTTTTATATATTCCCCAGTTTCATGACAGCACTTTACCGCGTATAAAACTGCACAGCCAGGCATCGGTAAACCTGATCGTAAAGTCGAATCTGGAAAAGATTATTAATCGTGCGATTGAAAACAAAAGATTAAAAGCAGCCAAAATAAACCCCGAATTATATAAAAGTATAAAGGCAGAAACGGAAATCGAAAACATTATTGACTCCCGAAAGGGTGAAAAGAAAGGGATAGCCATGCTCGCCTATGCCGTGTCTTTCATTGCAGGAATCTTAATCTACATGATCCTGTTGATTTACGGCACGATGGTGATGAGGGGGGTGATGGAAGAAAAGACCAACAGAATAGCAGAAGTTATTGTAAGCTCTGCAAAGCCCTTTGAACTGATGTTGGGAAAAATCGTAGGTATAGGCGCCGTGGGGTTAACACAGTTCGCGATATGGGTCGTTCTGATGCTCTTTCTTCAACTCATGATCCCGCTTTTTTTCCCGGAATTGTTTCAGCACTTGTCAGACCCGGCACTCGCTACCGCCTCTTTACCGGAAACCGGAGCGGGTACAATGGCGGAGATAATTGAGGGCTTCCGGTCGCTGCCGCTCATGTTGATCTTATTTTCGTTTGTATTCTATTTTCTTGCAGGGTATCTTCTTTACGCGGCTCTTTTTGCGGCAATCGGCAGCGCAGTCAGCGAGGACCAGCAGGAAGCGCAACAGTTGATATTTCCGGTGATGATGCCGTTGATACTGGGTTTCGTAATGATGGCGAAAGCCGTAAACGACCCGGATAGCAGCATTGCCGTTTTTGGAAGCCTGTTTCCCCTCACCTCTCCTATTGTCATGATGGGCAGAATAACCTATGGTGTTCCCTGGTGGCAATTGATATTATCCATGGCTCTGCTGGTGATTACTTTTTTGTTTTTCACCTGGATGGCAGCAAAAATTTACCGCACCGGAATCCTGCTTTACGGGAAGAAAGTAACCTGGAAAGAAATGTGGAAATGGTTAGTGAAGAAAGGGTGATAACGATGGTTTATAAGGATGGCCCTCAGGTCTTCCTATTCCCATTCTGGAGCGAAAGCATATAAAAAGAATTGCCGTCAATTCTTTGAGTTGACGGCAATTCTTTATCAAACAAACAGGTGATGACGATGAAATTATTGGATAACGCCGCACCCGATTCTGGAACCTGCGTTTCCCGTAGGCTGTGTAGTGAAATCATCCACACCTCCATGCACGATGATAGCCCGGTTTAAAATATTCTTTTGCTCATCGCCTCCCAAGGACCAAAGATCAGTTTCCATGGTTAATGTACCTTTCCCCTCTGCATCTAATTGAACATTTCCTATATCGCCGGAATGAAAACTGGTACTCCCCCATTTCCCGTGTTGTTGATTAGTTGGATTCCAGTGACCATGTGACATATTGCCGTTGTCACCGCAATCGCCATGCTCATGAATATGTACGGCAACACTCTTACCCGCTTTAGAGGGAACGGAGATATTGATTGTCAACTTTACTTTCCCGTCGTCAGTAGCGTCAAACCTGGCGGTGCCGGAGACTGTGGTATCAGCATAAGTTGCCGTGATAGCAGCCTCTGCATGCTTGACCGCCGCAACGCCGCCATCCTCGCTACCTCCGGCTGCCTGCCCTTCGGTTTGGGCATTGCTTTTTGCAGATTCCTGGTTATTTGAACCGTTACAGGCCAAGGCAAAAGTGATAACCGAAACAAACGCTGTTACATATAGTACACGCCGGTTAAGAAAATGAACCTTCATAAATAAGTAATTTTTAGTTTTAATAATAAAAAGCGCAAAGCTACAAAAACCTTATCCGTTAATCATTTTATATTCACGTATACTATTAAACAGCAGGTTAATAAAATATTGCTGAGGTAAAATTGACGGCGATGAATGCCGGCTTTCTTACATTTGCCGGATATGCCGCTATTTATTTCTTCCCTGAATTCAGGTAGTAATGCGAATTGTTATTATATCGGTAATGAGGAAGAGGCTATATTAATAGATGCCGGTCTCTCATGCAGGGAAACAGAAAGAAGAATGAAAAGACTGGGCTTATCCATGAACAAGGTGAAAGCCGTTTTTATTTCCCATGAACACACTGATCATATTTCAGGATTACAGGGTTTGGCGAAGAAATACCTATGGCTTTTCTATTTCAGCCCGAAGACCTATGGCGTGATAAATGCTTCCCTGAAAAAAGAATGGGTACGTTATTTTGAGAGTGAAGAAGGCGTAAGAAAACCGATCCGCTTCCCTGAGCCACCTGATTTTATCTCATCTGTCACAAAACAATAACCGTCCTCAAATAGTCGAAGAACTTTTTTCCGCCTGCGCAAGCGGCATTCAAATCGTAGTAGCGCCGGGAAATGAGGAAACGCCGCTTTTTTGTATTCAGGGAAGTCCCGGTTCCGCAAAACCCGGTGTCGCAGCCGAACGGCATGGTTGTATTCAACTTTCCCTGTTTTAAAAGAGTCGTTGAAAATGCCGGCTGATTCGCTATATATTGTCCGTCAATTTTTCTATTCCCTCATTCTACGTTATTTTCGCTAAAATTTTTTAGATATGAACCTTCATGAATATCAGGCCAAAGAACTATTGAAAAAGTATAATGTACCCGTTCAGGATGGAATACCGGTTGATACGGCGGAGAAAGCGGAAGAAGCTTACAAGCAGTTGAAAGTCCAGTACGGCAATAACTTTGCGGTAGTAAAGGCGCAGATTCATGCAGGAGGACGGGGTAAAGGTAAAATCAAAGGTTCTGAGCAAAGAGGGGTCGCCGTAGGCAAGAGCGCTGAGGAAATTAAAACCATTGCCGGAAACATTATAGGGCAAACCCTGGTGACGGTGCAAACCGGGCCGGCGGGCAAACTGGTCAGTAAAGTGCTGGTTGCGCAGGACGTGTACTATCCCGGACCTAATCCGGTGAAGGAATTTTATCTGTCGATCTTACTGGACCGCAGCAAAGGTCAGAATGTGATCATGTATAGTACGGAGGGGGGAATGGACATTGAACAGGTGGCACATACCACGCCTGAAAAAATATTTAAAGAATGGGTGCATCCTTCCGGTGGGCTCCTGCCCTTCCAGGCGCGGAAAATTGCGTTCAACCTGGGATTAAGCGGGGAAGCATTTAAGAACTGCGTTCGGTTTGTTACCAATTTATATAGGGCTTATGTAGAACTGGATTGCAGTATGCTTGAAATCAACCCATTGTTTAAAACCAGCGATGAAAAGATAATAGCCGTAGACTGTAAGATGAACCTGGACGATAATGCATTGATGCGTCATACCGATCTTGAAGCGCTGAGAGATACCAGTGAAGAAGATCCTACTGAAGTAGAAGCCCGTAAATACAATCTTAATTTCATCAAATTAGATGGCAATGTGGGTTGTATGGTGAATGGCGCAGGACTGGCGATGGCAACGATGGACATGATTAAATTAAGCGGAGGCGAACCGGCTAACTTTTTAGACGTGGGCGGAACGGCGAATGCGCAAACCGTGGAAGCAGGATTCAGGATTATTTTGAAAGACCCCAAAGTAAGAGCCATTTTGATCAACATTTTCGGAGGGATCGTGCGTTGCGACCGGGTAGCACAAGGCGTGATTGACGCGTATAATTCAATAGGCGATATCCGGGTACCGATTATCGTTCGGCTTCAGGGTACCAATGCAGAAGAAGCAAAGAAACTGATAGAAGAAAGCGGACTCAAGGTTAAATCAGCCATCCTGCTCAGTGAAGCCGCGGGTCTGGTGAATGAAGCAGTGGGAGCAAACTAAGGAAACTCGGCTGGTGCGACTAAACGATCAGATTCTTTGGTTTCCTGTTAAGAACTATTGACATCAGTTTCTTCGATATTTTACAGAGCGCCGGAATGAACCTGAAATTTATTAATCGTTTAGGGTAGTATTTAATTCTTTGTGTAAATAGTATACAGTAACTGTGTTAAGGAGTTA
>JACFNM010000244.1 GCA_019454915.1 Chitinophagaceae bacterium | reverse complement strand
CTGGGAATTGGAAGAATACAATTCACCGGAAGAAGCACTTTATGTGAGAACCATTAATGAGGCTATTCCCCTGGCAGATGTATACACAGGTGTGAAGTGGGAAGCCTGATGTCTGAAGCTGCTCCTATCCTGCGCTGTAATATAGTAACGTCTCGGACTATCCGGAAAGGTTAAGCTAAACCCAAATTTTGCAGTTGAACTGCAAAACGATAAATGAATTTCGAGAAAACGTAGTTCTACGTTCATCCGGGAAGGAAGCCGGCAGGCGGTTAGTATATTAGAAGTGATATATCAATTCACGACCACTTCACTCAGCATTATCCATGCGGGGTTTCCTTTTCTCCGATTCCATGCAGGAAGTGAAGAAACCGGATAGATAATTATCTTCAGGCACTGAACTTCTGCACGACTAAGCGGGATGACTTCCTGGAAGGAGGTTCGTGGTTCTGATTTTTCAGGGATCGGATTGCTTTTCCTGCCCAGCAGTTGTAAATGTCCCTCATTCAATCCTCCCCATACTTCCAGTCTGGCCGCGGGGAATATATCTCCACCGGTATTTTTCATCATCTGAATCAGTACCTCGTTCGGTGAAACCTTCTCATTGAAAAATAAATAAAAAGCTGCTTCTCTTGTCTGATAACCCAGCCATTCCCCGTTTGCGATATTGGTGAAGCTACCCAATGCTCCATCAATCAGTACTCTGGGTTCGTCAGAGTGGTATTGAGGATCAGCCTGGGTGATATAGTCTATCGAATCCGGCACAAATCCCTGCCTGATGAAGGTAGCCTGGGCAGCCATACTGCCGTACCACCCGGACTTATGTGCACTCGCTTTCAAAGTTACCGACCTATCGATGGGAATCGGCTCTGTATAAATCATTCCCGTTACACTGTCGGGCTGGGTTCCGTCCAGCGTATATCTTATTTCAACGCCGGTAAAAGGATGAGTGATTTCTATAGTCTTTGCATTATGAAAAATACCCTGGGTAGCCTTGATAACCGGAGGACTGAGCTGCGTAATCTCTGCCCCATCGTCTTTAAATCCCGTTTCAAACCGGATATTTGAAAATTTGGTTTTTAAAGGCTGTAATTGCAGACTGTCCACCGGTGTATCCCAGATATAAACCGACTTTAATTTATCAAGACCTAATACTTTTTCTAATGATGTTGCTGTTACCTGCGTTCCGGACAACATCAACTCGCGTAATTTGGAAAGTGATGTCAGTTGTTCAACTCCCGCTGAAGACAACTCTGTATAGTTGAGGTTCAGCTTCTCAAGATTAGCAAACTGCTTAATCGTCTTAATATCCTCATCTTTCACAGGAAGGTGAGCCAGATTTAACTCTACTATCTGTTGTTTCAACGGCAACAGCTCTTCCAGCGATTTTGATGTATAAATATTGCGCCCATACAAATTAACCGAAAGCGCCGGTGATCCTTTTCCAAGAGGCACGATTACGCGGTAATTATTATTAAGTTCTTTGACTTTTTTCTCATCGGCTGCCTTAAAATCATAAACAGGTGCTGCAGGTCCTTCCGGCTGAAGATAGTTTGTTGCCAATATGCGAAAGGTATCCTGCTCGGGCAGACTGAATAACAGCGTATCCATAACTGCTCCTGATTTAATCCATGCATACAACAACGCAGCTTCCGCATCCGTTAGTTGGGGTTTTGATGCCGGCGGCATGTGCTTTTTTTCATTCAGCGGAAGGTGCAGGCGCTCAATCAGTAAACTCATTTCAGGCTGACCCGGTTTAAACAGCTCTCCTGATTTTCCTCCCTCTAACACACCATCCGCATCAGTAAGTAACAGTTCTCCTTTTAATTTAGATGGATTATGACATGCAGCACATTTACTGTTCAGGATGGGTTGAATGATATCGCTAAATACAATGGCTTTTTCAGGCGGTGGTAAATCTTTTTTAAACTTATAAACAGGTTCAAGTACATAATTCTCTCCATGTGTGAGCGTCGCTCCCCAGTGGCCGGTGGCGGTGATAACTAAAGCTCCTGCAATGGTAAATCCTTTCTTGACAGCCGGCCGGTTTTCCAATAATTCATAGTACGCATAAAACAGATAACCTAATAATGCAGTGACCACGCCACCTATTTTATGAAGCAGCAATACATTTCCGGCATCGTCATCCTCCAGGGACAAAAGCATACCTGCAATAGCCGTAATCACGGCCGACAGCGCTGCTACCTGTCGGAGTAATGCCAGCCACTCTTCTGAGGTCTTATTTTTTGCGGGCAGCCAGGAGATGAAAAATGCAATAAGCAGCAGTACTATCGGGAAATGCAAAAGCAAAGGATGCAATCTGCCGCCTACGGCAACCCACGATGGAATTTTTACCAGGCTTTCGAAGACTACTAAAAAAAGAAGGAATATCATTCCTCCAAACAATATACCATCACCTATCTATCTTATTCTAAGCATGTAGTCTGATAATGTTTAAAATTGATTCCTCGGAAAACGGGAAGTGGCGATTGATTTTATACTCTCGTAAATTTATAAGGATATACTTTATTAGACGCCCATTGTGCAACATAAATACTGCCTTCATCATCAACGCAAACGTCATGCGGATGAATGAATATTTTCTCCTGCTGGGCCATAGGTTGTAAGATGCCGTCTTTATATACCGGCTCGGTGCCACCGATATTGGAAACCACCTTATTATTTTTATCCAAAATGGTTACAAATCCGCTTCCGGGAGTTTTCAAATCAGGTGACCGTAATACGGCTGCATATAAATAGTCGCCATGAATGACCGGCCGGCAAACACAGGCCCCCGGTAGTTCAATGACTTCTATCAAATTACCATCCAATGAGAATCTTTTAAAGCAATTTCTTGTGCGGTCGGTAATCGTTAAGGTAGTATCTCCGTTACGGGTATCTAAGGTGATGCCATGTGCATTATCCAGGTTGGCCTTGGTCTCTCCCCTTCCTCCGAAAAAGTTTTTCAATTTTCCTCTTTCATCATAGTGCATAATATACTGCGCGCCGTAACCATCCGCTATATAAAAATCGCCGTTATCCAACACGGTTGTTTCGGTAGGAACAAAAGCTTCTTTGTTTTTATATACTCCGGTTTCCTCCGGATAATCAATCGTCAGGAGAAGTCTGCCGTCAATAGTTGTTTTATAAACCTGATGCTTTACCGTATCCGTAATGAAAAGATATTCTTCTCCTCCGGCACGGTGTAAGGTCAGTCCGTGTGCACCGGGATATTCATGCCCCCAGTTCTCTTTGAGTCTTCCCGATTTGTTATAGATCAGGATATTATTTTTGGTTTCGTTGGTTAATAAAACAATACGCCCTTTCTTATCCTGAATCATTTCGTGGCAATCATTCACCGGAAATTTTTCCGGATTCAGCGCTCCCCATTTCACATTCATCCGATAGCGCATATTATTGTGCCCGTAAACAGGCCCTTTTGATTCTGCATATAAATCACTGGTGATAGCCATAGCCCCTGCAGCAAAACCTGCGTTCTTTAAAAATTTTCTCCTGTCCATAAGTTAATAAATAGATTGAAATGATTATTTGTGTGTTATGCGAGTATATCTTTTACTACTGTTCCCGCAACATCGGTGAGCCGGTATCTTCTTCCCTGGAAGCGGTAGGTCAGTTTTTCATGATTGAATCCTAATTGATTCAATACAGTTGCATGAAAGTCATTGATATGCACCGGGTTCTTCACAATATTGTAGCCAAACTCATCCGTTTCACCATACACCATCCCGGGTTTAATTCCACCGCCTGCCATCCAGATACTGAAGCTGCGCGGATGATGATCGCGGCCGTAGTTTTCCTCACTCATCGCTCCCTGGCAGTAATTTGTTCTTCCAAATTCTCCTCCCCATATTACCAGGGTCTCGTCTAATAATCCTCTCTGTTTGAGATCGGTAATCAACGCAGCTGAAGCCTGATCCACGTCCTTTGCCTGGCCGCGCATCTCATTGGGTAAATTACCATGTTGATCCCACCCCTGATGATATAATTGCACAAACCGTACTCCGTTCTCTGATAGTTTTCTCGCCAAAAGGCAATTAGCCGCATAGGTGCCGGGAATGAGGCAATCTGAACCATATAACTTCACAATATCGTCCGGCTCTTTGGAAACGTCCATGATCTCCGGAACGGCGGTCTGCATGCGATAAGCCATTTCGTATTGCTGAATTTTGGCGGCAATTTCCGGGTCTCCGAATTCTTTTAATTGAAGTTCATTTAACTCAGCCACCTTATCCAGCATCTTCCTTCTCGCTGTTCTGTCCATTCCATCGGGATCCTGTAAATAAAGAATAGGGTTCTCACCACTACTAAACTGTACTCCCTGGTGGATAGAATCTAAAAATCCGTTCGACCATAATTTAGAATATACGCCCTGACCATTCCCTTTTCCGCGCGACAGCAACACACAGAATGCCGGCAGGTTTTTATTCTCCGTCCCTAGTCCATAACTCACCCATGCACCCATACTCGGCCGATTACCCTGCTGTGCTCCTGTCTGGAAAAACGTCAGCGCCGGGTCGTGGTTGATCGCCTCCGTATGCATAGAGCGAATGATACAAATATCGTCTGCTATCTTCGCTATATGCGGAAATATCTCACTAATCCATGCGCCCGATTGCCCATACTGATTAAACTTATAATAAGAACCTACCAGTGGAAAAGACTTCTGGCCGGAAGTCATGCCGGTTAAGCGTTGCCCCTGACGAATGGATTCAGGCAAATCCTGACCCATCAGCTTATTCAGCGTGGGCTTGTAATCAAAACTCTCTAATTGTGAAGGAGCGCCATTCTGAAAAAGATAAATCACCCGCTTGGCCTTTGGCGCAAAATGAGGGACTCCCGGAATAAATCCGGCTTCATCTTCGCCGGTGTTGTCAAACAGACCGGGTATCAATAAGGATCCGAGTGCAGCACTTCCCAGTCCGATACTCATACGCGACAGGAATTTGCGACGGTTGATATTCAGACCATAATTCAATAACTCTTTGTTCATCCTGCATTATGTTTTTGTGATGGCTTCATCCATGTTATATATTACCTGTACCATTCGTGCAAAAGCTGCTATCTCCGGGCCGGGAGACGTTTTTAATTTATATTCTCCCACCTTAACTACTTTCTCAACTGTCGCCGGATCTGCCTCAAACACCGACTCTTGTTCATTCAGATAAGACAACAAAATATCTACTTCCTGTTTTTGGGGATGGCGATTAATGATCCTTAAAAAAGCTTCCGTCACGGCAGCTTCTTTGCTGTCATTTTTTTGTACGAGTAAATCAGCCAATGCTACCGATGATTCCAACACGGTGGGATCATTCATCATAATCAGTGCCTGTAAAGGTGTATTGGTTCTTAATCTTCTTACTTCACACTGATCGCGGTTACTTGCGTCAAATATGATCATGGACGGCGGAGGTACAGTACGTTTAATGAAGGTGTACATTCCCCTGCGGTATAATTTATCTCCGTGATCCTGTTTATAGGTAGAGAGCATTCCTCTCCCCGAAGTGGCCATCTCCCACAATCCGGGTGGCTGATAGGGCTTCACGCTCGGCCCGCCTATCACAGGTACCAACAAGCCACTGCTCGCTAATACCAGGTCGCGAACGCCTTCTGCATTCAACCGGACACGCGGCGCATAAGACAAATAAATATTCTCAGGGTCCGCTTTTAATTTCTCAGGGCTGATTTCTGAAGATTGACGGTAGGTGGCAGACATGTAAATCTGTTTCACCAGTCTCTTAATATCCCAACCATTTTCTCTAAAATCCACCGCTAACCAGTCGAGCAATTCCGGATTGGTAGGCAGATCACCCTGCATGCCAAAGTCGTTCGCAGATTTGACAATACCCCTCCCGAAAACTTCCTGCCATATCCGGTTCACGAATACCCGGGCGGTTAATGGGTTTTTGGTATCAAACAGCCATTTGGCCAATCCCAGACGATTCGCCGGCAGGTCAGGTGAGAAAGGTAAAATCGCGGCAGGAGTACCCGGATGAACCTCTTCTGCGTGTTGATCATATTCTCCTCGTGTGAGTACATAGGTTTTTCTTGCTGTATCCAAATCCTTCATTACAGAAACCTGTAGTCCGACGGTATCTGAACTGGTGATAAAACTCAGAACTCCTTTCAGATCTTCCTGGGTAATATCCATACGGGGATTCTTCGCAAAAGTCTCGTGTCCGCCTACCGTAGATTCTAATCCAACTTCATTGATACTGTTGAAGAATGCAGAAAGCTCGAAATACTCTTTTTGAGAAATCGGATCGTATT
>JACFNM010000243.1 GCA_019454915.1 Chitinophagaceae bacterium | reverse complement strand
GCCCGCCGGTGCAGCCAAAATTCACCTCCAGGCGCTCAAAATTTCGTTTGAGATAGTCACTCACCGAAATATCCACGATACCAAAGACATATTGCAGAAAAGCGGGCATTTCTGTTTTATGCAACAAAAACTCCTGCACTTCTTTATCTCTTCCGGTCAGTTTTTTGTATTCTTCAAAACGACCCGGATTGAAGATACCCCGGCAGTCAAATACAAATCCTCCCCCGTTTTGGGCGTCGGCCTCCGGAATACCGTTTCGATACGAGAAGCTGTTAATATGAACAGTCAGGGCGCTATCAGGCGTTGCTTTGATGGTCTCATAACGTTCAATTATTTTGGGGTCAACAATCAGCCATAACACTTTTTGCAACTCGGGAAGCCGGATGGGTATTTTTTTGTTTTCGAGAAACCAGCGCAATTGTTTTAAAGCATAAGGGATACTGGCTATAAAATGTTGCTTCCGCTCAAACAATCCCCTGAATCCATACGCGCCCAGCGTCTGAAGCATCCGAATCAAAACAAACCCGTCATAACTATCCAGGAAATCCTTTTCATTCAGCCGATAGTCCAGCAGTTCATTTACTTTACTGAAGTAGTCCAGCACCAGTTCTTCCTTCCATTCATGCGGCAGAGCCGCGCGTGCCTGCCAGAGCATAGACGCCGCATCATACTGAAGCGCTCCCTGCATGCCGCCCTGGAAATCTATAAAATAAACCCGCTCGTCTTTAATAAGCACATTCCTGCTCTGACAATCCCTGTGCATAAAGTATTTGGCTTCCTCCTGCATCAGGTAACTACTCAGTAATTCAAAATCATTCAATAGAAGATTCTTATCATAAGGCAGGTCCAGTGCTCTTACGAAATAATAGAGAAAGTACAACAGGTCTGAATATATGGCCTGCTTATCGAAGGATTTGGTAGCAATACAATTGTTATAGTCCAGCCCTTCTCCGCCCTTAACCTGAAGCCTGGCAAGTTGTGCGAATGTCTTTCGATACAGATTCTTCACACGGTCGCTATATCCCTCGCTCTTTATGATATCAAAAAGAGATTCATCTCCAAAGTCAGTTTGAATGTACAGGCTTTTATCCCTGCTGACACCCAATATTTCAGGAACAGCTAATTGTTTGGCATAAAAATGTTTTGCGAATGCGATGAAGGCATTGTTTTCAGGTAAATTATGCGGGTTGGCGGTAATGATATATGATTTGTCACCGATGGCAGCACGAAAATATTGACGGTTGCTGCCGGCTTGTTTCAGGGTATACAGATCATCTGCCGGACGTTTGGCCCACTCTTCAAAAAAGGATTTTACTTGATGTATAACATCTTCCATTGACATCTTGTTTAACGCGTAAAGTTATGTAACCGATTGCTGATAAACGACTCAGGAATCTGATTCGTATATTTTACGGATCGTTTTGAAGATTTATTCGGTTACTTTTTTTATCAGATGAATCAATCTATCCGCTTCGGCAGGAGCGAACCATTGAATATTGGGGTCTCTTTTAAACCAGGTTATTTGCCGTTTTGCATAATGGCGGGTATTCTTCTTGATGTCCGTTACGGCTTTCTCTATGGTGCACTTCCCCTCTAAAAAAGTAAAAAGCTCAGTATATCCTACCGTTTGAAGGGCGTTGAGGTGGCGGAATGGAAAGAGCGTCTCCACTTCTGTCAGCAAACCCTTCTCCATCATTTCATCTACCCGGTGGTTAATCCTCTCGTAGATTTCCTTTCGGGGAAGTTCTATACCGGTTTGGATGATAGAAAAATCGCGTTGTTTCGTGGCTGGTGAATGAAATTCAAGAATTGACTTTCCCGAAGAAATCCTGACCTCCAGTGCGCGCATCATGCGCTGCGGATTTTGCATTTCTCCCTTAGCGAAGAATAACGGATCGTGCTTCTCTACCATTGCTTTTAGCCAGGGCAGTCCGTTGACAGCGTATTGCTGCCTGATTTCCTCTCTGATGGATGGCGTCACTTGTGTGATGTTATCCAGCCCTTTGCAGAAGGCCTGGATATATAAACCCGTTCCGCCTACCAGGAAAGCGATATCATGTTTTTCAAAAATAGCTGAAACGGCTTGCAAAGCGTAGCTTTCAAAAATACCGGCATTGACGTCTTCGTGGATACTGTGGGAATTAATAAAGTAATGTTTGATTCTTTGCAGATCAGCAGGATCCGGCTTGGCGACGCCGATGTTCAGATCCCGGTAGCATTGACGGGAATCAGCCGATATGATTTCGGTATTAAAATATTCCGCTAATCGTAATGAAAGCGCAGTTTTGCCCGCAGCGGTAGGGCCTGAAATGACTATGCAGGTTTTGCGGGCCATAAAATAGCAGCGTATTAAAGAAAAGAATGTCTAAAGACTTTCGACAGCCTTCCGGGCTTTTTATTCGTTTTCACCGTCAGTGTCTTCCGCAAGTTCTTCATCATTGATGGCATCCTCTCCTTCTTCACCGAACCCATCAACGCCTTTATTGAGATCATATTTTTCTTCTATATCCACAAAGCGATCGCCTAAGATACTCTTGGTTCCATACTGGCTCGGAGAAATGCCTTCGGTGCGTATAATAGCAGGATAAGTCAGTTTCGGGTTTTCATCTTTGGACACACTTATCAATTCCACCAGAAAAGTCCAGGCACGGGTGAAATCATATACGTATATAAATTTTTCGCTCGGATTGCGAATCTCAGATCCGATAGTTGTTGACGACATGATGAGGGGCTCCACTTTATAGGACTTATCATATTTTTCGAGACTGATTTCGCGACCTCTTTGCCAATTGTCATTACTCCTGTAAAAAGTTGCCTGGTGTTTGGAGTCAAATTCAAAACTCTTGAGGATAGTATCATGTAAGTCCTGAAAAGTCTGCGTATGTTTTATGGCGATATCACGATAAACACTTTCATCCTCTTCAAAATAAATCCTGAATTTTAAAATAGCCATAAGTTTTGTTTAGGTCTGAAATTTATTTCTAAAATTGAACAAAAATAATATAATTCCGCCAGTTAATATATACCATACAAAATGCTTCAATTACTTCACCGGAGTCAAATCCAATTCTCCGGCTTTGGTTAGCATGAAATCGTATGCAGCCTCATAATTATTCTCAATGATCCCATCTAAAATAGCATCCTTGATGGCATTCTTTATTTCTCCTACTTTTTTACAGGGACCGATGCCAAATACTTCCATGATCGTTTCTCCGCTTATGGGAGGCTGCCAGTTTCTGATTTTATCCTTTTCTTCTACTTCATTCAATCTCTTTTGGACTATCTCGAAATTGTCGAGATACTTTTTCACTTTTTGTTTGTTCTTTGAAGTGATATCTGCTTTGCACAGCGTCATCAAGGCTTCTATATCCTCGCCTGCATCAAAGAGAAGTCTGCGGATCGCCGAGTCCGTGATGTTTTCTTTGGTCAGGCTGATGGGACGAAGGTGTAGTTCTACCAATTTCCTGACGAATTTCATTTTATGATCCTGCGGAAGCCGTAGTTTGGTAAATATCCTGGGTACCATTCTGCCGCCCACTACCTCGTGACCGTGGAAAGTCCAGCCGTGTCCATCTTCAAATTTTTTGGTAGCGGGTTTCCCGATATCATGCAAGAGAGCTGCCCACCTCAACCAGAGGTCATCCGACTTTTCGGCGATATTGTCCACCACCTGTAAGGTATGGTAGAAATTGTCTTTGTGCCCCAGCCCATCCTTAAATTCTGCGCCGGCGAGATCAACCATTTGAGGAAATATCCGATGCAGTAATCCACTCTTAAAGAGTAAATCAAATCCCACCGAAGGCTTGCTGCTCATTAATATTTTGTTCAACTCATCCGTGATACGTTCCTGGGAAATGATTTGTATCCGATGAACATTATCCCTGATACCGCACCATGTTTTTTCTTCAATATGAAATTGCAACTGTGAAGCAAACCGGATTGCCCGAATCATACGCAGTGGATCATCTGAAAATGTTCGAACGGGATCCAGGGGCGTCCTGATAATCTTATTGTTCAAATCCGTAACTCCGTCAAAAGGGTCTATCAGTTCTCCGTAGTTGCTCCTGTTCAGGCTGATCGCCATAGCGTTCATCGTAAAATCTCTCCGGTGCTGGTCGTCAGCAAGCGTGCCCGGACTAACCTCCGGGTTCCTGGAATGATATTGATAACTCTCTTTTCGCGCACCAACAAATTCAATATCCAGCCCGTCAACGTGGATGTGCGCGGTGCCGAAATTTTTAAAAAAAGCCACCTTAGGCGCCGGTGAGAATTGGGCAGCCGTTTCATGCGCGAGTGCAATACCATCTCCCACGCATACAATATCCGCATCGTGCGTGGGGCGTCCAATCAGTTTGTCCCGCACGAATCCTCCTATCAAATAGCAATCTACATGAAGAACTTCAGCGGCATGCGCAATCTTTTTCAGTATGAACCTTTCCCTGCCGGTATATTGTGTCAGCATATATCTGCAAAAATACTTGAATTAGAAGGCTATTATTTTCTCATTGTTCATCGGGCTGAAATAAATCCGTTCTCTCCCGCTGTGCTCTTGCATTTAAGGAATCCATCATCACTTTGAAGATATCTATATTTGACCGGTAAAAGTCGTAGCTCTTTTTAAACTGCTCTTCGGTGATATGATGGAGCGCGAATATTTTCTGGTATTCCCGCTGAATATCCGATTCCCTGTTTCTGGAAGAGTCTTTCGCGAGGTAAGAATTGACAAAGTTTTCTGCCATGGAAACCTCAAAAAGTATATTCCCCATCTCATGAGGCTGTATAATATCAGATGGAACTTTATTTCGTGAACAGCTGATCAACAAAATGCCTGCCAGGAACAGACAACAAAAAACCGGTCGGATACTCATTTCAATTCCTGTTTATAGAGTCCTGCATTGGATACATCCAGTTTTTGCAACAATTCGGACGCGCGTACCCTTTCCGGCGGTGGAGATTTCTTGAAGAGCTTAGACAACTCATCACTCTTGCCGCTAAAGAAAAACTGCAGGGCCATAAGGTTACGGTTATCCGTATAAACCGTGTTCAGGTTGTTCAGGCTATTCAGCACCTGCTGCCGTGCGTCGTTTTCGTCTTCGTACATCTTATCCAGTCCCATTCTGTAATACGTGTAGTAAGCATCATGAAGCAACGAGTACTTGCCGTTATTAAAATTTTCCGCCAGCCAGTAACGGTTGCGCTGCCCGTCAAATGCTTTCCATCCGGTAATATTTCTGCCATCGGGAGCGCCGGTTACGATTTGCTGCGCCTTCTTGAAATAAGGATCTCCGCCCCGCGGCGAAAAAGAATCATAATCCAGACCTAAAATCATATAGGCATAATACGCAAAAATGGCTGTTAGGTTGGCCGCCTGCGGATCAGAACCGGAGATATTGCTTTCATTGAATTCAATTTGCTGGAATTCGACATACTTAAAAGTGACGTCATTGTCCTGGAAGTTCATGATAGGCGAAGCGTAACTACTGTTAAATATGGGTCTGGCTGATTGAATGGTCAATACGGCCTGGTAAACATTAGCTTCGATATCCTGGGTGAGATTTAGCAGAAAGTGGCAGACTATCTTCTCCTGCTGGCTATAGGTGTCGTTTGTCCATTTACGGTTATTGATAAAGTTGGTTAAGGAAGTCTGCAGCGTCTGAAAAACTTTCTTATCTACAGAACTCCTGATTTGGCCAGCCATTACCGAAACTTTTGCGTTGAATTCCTGTCCGGCCAGGAAACCAGAGATAGACAACGCAACCCATAATAATAGCATCTTAGGCATGGATATACTCAATTATGTAATTAACAATATCTTCCGCAGTTTCGGTCTTCGGCTTTAAGGTAAAATCGCTGCTTCCGCCTTTCCGGTCAAAGATGGAGATTTTATTGGTGTCTGTACCGAAGCCTGCGCCCGCATCGCGTAAAGAATTCAGTATAATCATATCGGCGTTTTTCTGTTTCAGCTTGGCTAATGCATTTTCCCGCTCATGATCTGTCTCTAACGCAAAACCAACCAGTAATTGCCCGCTTTTTTTCTTTTCTCCCAGGCTCTTTAAAATATCCCTGGTCTTTTTTAATGTCAGATCCAGCCCTTCTTCTTTTTTCTTGATTTTTTCTGAAGCAACGGCTACCGGTGTATAATCGGCCACTGCTGCTGCCATAACAGCGATATCAGATTCGTCAAAAATAGCGTTACAGGCGTCGTACATGTCCGCAGCGGATTGCACGCGGGTTACTTTTATACCCGTTAAATCAAACGGATCGGATACCGGTCCGAGTACCAATGA
>JACFNM010000242.1 GCA_019454915.1 Chitinophagaceae bacterium | reverse complement strand
GAATGTCAATCCACCAATAGCAAGCGCCAAGTGCCAATAAACACCATCCCAGAGAAGCCAGCGTAAATGAAGTGGTAGCGATGCGTTTAATGATGGGCGTGATATGAAGCCAGTCCATACTGTAGCCGGCAATGAGGCAAATTACTCCCCAAATGAATAGTTGTTTTGCTTTATGTGTGTGTGTACTCAATAATAGTTTACCAGCCAGTGCACCTGCTATGGTATGTACGGAAGTGGGGATGCAGTTGATGGCGACCCAACCACCCCGGTTGATCTTGTTCATCAGGAGGAGATCAACATAGTTGCCAAAGTTGTGCTGATCGGTAAAAGGCTGATCAAAACCCGGTACATTGGTGAAGCGATAGAGTGCTTCCGTGAGCAGGAGAATGCCCACACAGATAAGCATTTGAGTTTGTGTGCTGAGTCTGAATATGAGAAAAGCCACCAGCATGGTAAACGATAGTTGGGTTAATACGTTCCATAGCTCAAAGGCTAAGCCGTCTTTTTTTACCGCATAATTCAATACACCCCAGAAGAACAGCCAGCCGCTTCTTCTCAGCGCCTTGCGAAATGATTGCGACCAGGGCACTCCGTTCAGTTGTTGCTTATGGATAGAGTATGCCATAGCAGTACCGGCGATAAACATGAATCCGGGCTGAATCAAATCCCAAAACCTTAGTCCATTCCATTTATGATGGTGGAACTGAATGGTGATATTTTGCCACCAGGTGCCTTCGGCTGCGTTGCTCAGGGCGCCGTATAAGCCAGCGGCTTCGAACGCCAAAAATACCATGATGAGACCTCGTAAAAAATCGAGAGAGAGCAGCCTTTTCTGTACCATTTTTTAAAATTTATCGGCGGCATTAAAAATATGGTGAAAAACTATGACAATTTTTTTGTTTTTTTTAAAAAAACCATTGACATTTGCTCCTCAATCATGAAAATTTATACAAATAAATATTGGTGGTGGCATTCAAACTCTCAATGGGGCTTGTAATGCGACTATGATATTTTGTATATTACATATTCAGGCCCCGGTAGATACCGGGGTTTTTTATTGAATTTAGAACAGGTTAATGATGAAAAAGATTGCCTTAAAAACGACTGTAAAAAAAATGATTTCCGATGTATATACGCCGGTGGGTATATACCTGCGGTTGAGAGACCGGTTCCGGGATACGATACTTTTGGAGAGTACTGATTATCATACATCGGAAAACAGCTATTCTTTTATTTGCATCCATGCTATCGGCGGAATGGAAATCACTAATCAGCGGTCTATAGAGTTCAAATTGCCCGGTCAGCAGCCTGAAAGGATTCAGATAAACCGGCCTTCTGAAGTGCCCGGCTTGTTGTGGAACTTTATGCAACGCTTCGACGTGGAGCCGGTTAACGACAAAGTAATTTCTTTAGTACAGGGGCTATATGGTTATACCACCTATGACGCCGTACCATTTTTTGACACCATCCAATTTCGGGAGCGCAAGGGCAATGCGCAAGATAATTGCCCTGCGTATTCTTCTATACCCCTGATGCGTTACCGGTTGTACCAGTATGTGATAGCCATTAATCACTTTAAAAACGAGATGTATGTCTGTGAGAATCGTATCTCAGGATTGGATAGCGAAATTGAATTGGTGGAATCCATTATCCGGAGTAAGGATGTGCCGGTATTTCCGTTCAGAATTAAAAATGAAGAAGCTTCTAATCTGACCGATGAAGAGTACCTGCATATGGTAAAGAAAGGTATTGAACACTGTTACCGTGGAGACGTTTTTCAGATTGTGCTGAGCCGGCGTTTTGCGCAGCGGTTCACCGGGGATGAATTCAACGTGTACAGGGCGCTGAGAAATATTAATCCTTCTCCCTATCTCTTTTATTTTGATTATGGAGATTACCGGTTAATGGGCTCTTCACCGGAAAGCCAGATCATCATTAAAGGCGGAAAGGCGATTATACATCCTATTGCCGGCACGTTCCGCAGAAGTGGGGATGATGCAACGGACCATCAAATGGCAGAGAAGCTGTTGCACGATCCGAAGGAGAATGCAGAACACGTGATGTTGGTAGATTTGGCGAGAAATGATCTGAGCCGTTTGTGTGAAGCGGTGGAGGTGAAGCAGTACCGGCAGGTTCAGTATTATTCACACGTCATCCATTTGGTCAGTGAGGTAAATGGCAGGGTGAAAGAGGGCGCTAACCCGTTTGATTTGCTGGCCGTCACTTTTCCGGCGGGTACTTTAAGCGGAGCGCCAAAGTATAAAGCCATGCAGTTGATTGACCAATATGAAAAAACGGCGAGGAGTTATTACGGAGGAGCTATCGGCTTTGTTGGGTTTAACGGGACCTGCAATCATGCCATTATGATACGGACTTTTCTCAGTAAGGGTAATACGCTGATATCCCAGGCAGGAGCGGGAGTAGTTGCCGCATCTCAGCCGGAAAGCGAGTTGCAGGAAGTGAACAATAAATTGAATGCATTAAAAAAAGCAGTTGAATTAGCTGAACAAATATGAGCGGCTTTTCTCTAATCATTACACGACTATCAGATATAGGAAACCACAAAAAAATAATCAACAGTTGGAAGGCATGAAAATCTTGGTGTTGGATAATTATGATTCATTTACGTATAATCTTGTTCATCTCATTGAAAAGATAATCGGGGAGAAGGTAGATGTTTACCGCAATGATCAAATCGGTCTGGATAAAGTAAAAGACTATGATAAGATCGTTTTATCACCCGGGCCGGGACTGCCGGAAGAATCGGGCATTTTGCTTTCATTGATTAAAGAATATGCGCCTGTGAAATCTATCCTCGGCGTTTGTCTTGGACAACAGGCGATAGCAGAAGCTTTCGGCGGCAAGCTGATGAATCTGAGTAAGGTTTATCATGGGGTAGCGGGCAAGGTTCGTGTGTTTGGGGATAAGGAACCGGTGTTGTTTGCAGGATTGCCCGAGGTAATTGACGCCGGTCGCTATCATAGCTGGGTGGTTGATGAGCAGGACTTCCCGGATTCTTTAGAGATTACAGCAAGGGACGAAAATCAATATATTATGGCGCTGAAGCATAAACAATATGATGTGCGTGGCGTACAGTTTCATCCTGAAAGTGTGTTGACACCGGAGGGAGAGAAGATACTCCATAACTGGCTGATGACGGAAAGCCCAAAATGAACAAACATTCGTTTTAAAAAATATTGTTTACGGAAGGTTGAAACATAAAAACAGATAATAGTGATGAAGAAAATATTGCAATACTTATTCACTTATAAAACTTTATCGAGACAGCAGGCAAAAGAGGCGCTGCTGAATATATCGAAAGGTATGTACAATGAAAGTGAGGTGACCGCTTTTATGACCGTTTATCTGATGCGAACGATTACTATTGATGAATTACAGGGTTTTGCAGATGCGTTGTTGGAATTATGCGTTCCGGTACCGGTGGATCATTACAAAACGATAGATATTGTTGGTACCGGGGGCGACGGAAAGAATACCTTTAATATTTCCACGCTGGCTTGTTTTATTGTTGCCGGCACGGGACAGAAAGTGGTGAAGCATGGTAATTACGGGGCTACCTCCGTGAGCGGCGCCTCAAATGTAATGGAGCAGTTAGGCTATCGGCTTAAGTCGGATGTGAAGCAACTGGAAAGGGAAGTAGCCGGGGCGAATATATGTTTCCTGCACGCTCCGTTGTTTCATCCTGCCCTGAAGGCGGTGGGCGCTATCCGGAAGAATTTGGCTATCCGGACCTTCTTCAATATGCTGGGGCCCATGGTAAATCCGGCCCGGCCCACTTACCAACTCGTGGGGGTATATAATTTGGAGATGGCAAGAATTTATAATTACCTGCTACAACAAAAGGAGAAAGCTTTCACCATTATACATAGCGTTGACGGGTACGACGAAATATCGCTGACGGATGATACGAGGATAATCACGCAGGACGGAGAATATATTAAAACGCCCGTGGAATTGGGTAAGCGTTTGGTACACGCCACGGATTTGTATGGCGGGAATACGATTGAGGAAGCGGCACAAATATTCATGCGTATTATAAAAGGAGAAGGAACCTGGGCCCAGAACGCTGTAGTTTTGGCTAATGCAGCGATGGCGCTTCAGTGTACAGGTAGTTATGGGCATTATGACGAAGCGTATAGCGCTGCTGTGGAAAGTCTGGAAAGCGGTAAAGCATGGGAAGTATTGAAAAAATTGCAGTCTCTGCAATAAGGATGAACAGGTAATCGGAATGGACAATTGATAACCGGAAATTTTATTGATGAATATTTTAGAAACCATTATAGCAGAAAAGCGGAGAGAAGTAGCCGGGTGTAAGCAGAATTATCCCGTAGGCTTGTTGGAGAAGATGACGGAGTTTTCAAGAACGACGCTTTCGCTGCGTCAGTATTTGGCAGACCCTTCGAAAACTGGAATCATAGCCGAGTTCAAGAGAAAATCGCCGTCTAAAGGCTGGATCCACGAAGGAGCAGATCCCGAAGTGATAACGGCCGCTTATACGGCTCATGGAGCGTCGGGACTTTCTGTTTTAACGGATGAAAATTTTTTTGGCGGCAGCCTGCCGGACTTACAAAAGGCGAGGCAAAATTCAATTCCTATTCTAAGGAAGGAATTCATAATAGATGACTACCAGATTGTGGAAGCGAAGGCTTACGGTGCGGATGTTATATTACTCATTGCTGCCAATTTATCTGTTACACAAGTGAAGAGCCTGGCGTCTACAGCGAAGAACCTGGGATTGGAAGTATTGCTCGAAATCCATGATGAGGGCGAATTAGAGCATATTTGCGATGCCGTTGATTTGGTGGGTGTGAACAATCGAAACCTGAAAACTTTCCAGGTGGATATCCATACTTCCATCCGGCTGAGCAAATTAATACCGGAAGGAAAAGTGAAGATTTCGGAGAGTGGTATTAGTGAAGTAGCTTCTGTAAACCGATTGAAAGATGCGGGATTTAACGGCTTTCTGGTGGGGGAGAATTTTATGAAAGCAGCTGAACCGGGATTGGCCTTTGCCGCTTTTGTCAAACAGCTAAAAGAAAAAAGAACATGAAGGTGAAAGTCTGCGGTAATACAAATGTTGACCAGGTTTTTCAGTTAGATGAAATCGGTGTGCATTATGCGGGGTTTATCTTTTATGAGAAATCCCCCCGATACGTGATAGGACGAATCAAAGAATCGGAATTAAAAAGGGCAGATCTTGGATTAAAAAAAGTGGGCGTATTTGTAAATGCAGATTATGAAGAAGTGATGAAGCAAAAAGATAAGTTTGGCTTACAGGTGATACAATTGCACGGAGATGAATCTCCTGAGTTATGCAGCAGAATCAGCAAAGAAGTATTAACCATAAAGGTCTTTAGAATGAGTAGTGGTAATGGGATAGATGAAAAGTTGAAAGAGTTTGCGGGTGTAGTGGATTTCTTTCTGTTTGATAAAGAAGACAAAAGATTTGGCGGTACCGGGGAGAAATTCAACTGGAAGGTACTGTCCTTGCTTTCCGTTCATCAACCTTTTTTTCTGAGCGGAGGTATAGGACTGGAAGATGTGGAAGAAATAAAGCAATTACAAATGGACAGCATAGGCAGGTGGATGTATGGGGTTGACGTGAATAGCAGATTTGAGATAGAACCGGGACTGAAAGAAACGGATAAAGTGAGGCAGTTTTTGAAGAAGATAGCGTAAGGAGGCGGACTAGTGCTATACGAAGTGGTGCTATACAAAGTCTCCGACTTCGTATACTTTATGTTCTTCAAAGTTTCCAACTTTATTATATAAAAAAGAAGTTTTAAAAATTGCGCGATGATTAACAGAAAAATAGCGCTCGCGAAATACAAAGGGACCTATCAGCAGCCGGATATTTTTGGATATTACGGGGAATATGGCGGGGCTTTTATTCCTGAGATGTTGTATCCAAATGTGGAAGAGTTGAAAGAGCAATATATAAGGATTATCTATGAGGAAGACTTCCAACGGGAGTTTCGCCGATTGCTGAAAGACTATGTGGGCCGCCCTTCACCGCTCTATCCCGCTAAACGCTTAAGCGAACAATACGGAACGAATATTTTCTTAAAAAGAGAAGACCTCAATCATACAGGCGCCCATAAAATTAATAATACCGTCGGGCAGATACTCCTGGCCCGAAAGTTGGGGAAGACGCGCATCATTGCTGAAACGGGTGCAGGACAACATGGCGTGGCTACGGCTACGGTATGCGCCCTGATGGATATGCAATGTGTGGTGTATATGGGCGAAAAGGATATTCAGCGACAGGCTCCCAACGTGGCCAGGATGAAAATGC
>JACFNM010000241.1 GCA_019454915.1 Chitinophagaceae bacterium | reverse complement strand
AGGCCGGATGAATATCAGTGGCGGACTCGGCTGGAGGAATAAGGGCATGTTTGTGGATCTTGCCTACATACACCAGATTATGCACGATGGTTATTATCCCTACCGTTTGGATGAAGGGGTATTTAATGTAGCGAAATTGAACAATTCGATAGGGAAGTTATTGTTGACCGTTGGGTTCAAGTTTTAAGCCTGTACAAAGTGTGTTTCTGTCTTTTGATTGAAGCAGCCAGGTTGCTGTCAAACCCTGTTTACCTACTTCGTGATAAACTTCCCGATTGCCCGGCCGGCAGTGGCATAGGTTTCTGACAACCTTTCGCCGGTATCGAAATCCCTGCCCCAAAGGGCATAGCCCTGTGCCTTATCCACCGACAGGCGCGCTATGACGTGGCTTTTATTGGAGCTTTCCACAATCAGGACTTCCCCGTTGATGAAAGCATTTTTACGCGTTACGCCGATATTAAAGCCCGGCTCTACAAAGGTGGTATGAAAGATGATGGTGTATTTTGCATTCTTATCTATGGCAAGCCCGCTGTATTTTGTAAATAAATCATCAAACTTGGGCTCAAATCTCGCTTCCCGATCCTCTACCCATTTTTCAGCCCAGGAATCTCCCCGGCCGGCTTCTTTCTTATTGTATTCTTCTTTTTTAGCCTCAATATAATCCGCTTCTTTATCATATTTCCCTACCTTGATGTCCTGGTAAGTAAACTCCGTGTTCACCGATTTTTCATTTTTAAAATCGGGAATTTTACCTTCCGTTACTTTGATTTTCTGCGCAGATAGCTGCATCGAAAAAACAGACGCTATAATAAGGAGTACCGCATTTTTGAAAGATTGCATAAAATCGTTTTTTCTGATATAAATATAAAAATAATATTTGAGTTTTTATATCATGAAAACCGGAAAAAAACGGCAACCCGTGCCGGCGTCATACAGAAAGTTCAGGAGAAGTTGTGAATGTTGGTATTTGGTTAGATAGACAAACCCGTGTTGCTTTCCGTAGTAATTGTTGTAGATCACGATGCTTTGATGTTGCCGGAGAGAACCCGGGCGTTTAATACAGTGGTTGGGGAGGGGCGACTTGTAACACGCGAGCCATAGCGCGATGGAGGAGGCGGTGGGAAAATCGCCGCAAAGGTGTTTGTACCGGGCTATCGTGGTATCGTCCGGGAATACGGACTCGGCAGCACGGTAATATTTTAGCAACCGCTCGTCTCCGTTTTCGCCGCTGATAAAAAGATCGGGCGCTCCATTTGGGTTAACCTGCTGCCGGAGGAAATCCTGCAACGCTGCTTTTATTTCGTTTTCGTCTTCGGTATGAATCATTTTAATCGCCCGGATTTGTGCAACGGCATTTTCGGGAATATCGTTCACCCGTAAGGTTCCGGCGCCTTCTCCGGCAATCGTGCCTGTGGTTGTTGTGTTATATAAATCTTTATTGGAGATCAAATCTTTCCTGAAAGTTCCTTTGAGGAGGTCAATATGATAATTGTAGGAAGAGATTACATCTACGGCGCCCACGAGGTATTGCGTACCGGGGTGCTCCCTCACCATCATAAAGGCATCTAATAGCGCATTCTCGAAAGCCAGGCCGAGATGTACATGCGTTATATTGTAACCGGTATTTTTGTCCAGCAATCCTATCTGTCCTGCAATAGCATTGGGTGTGCTCTGCACAAAACTGCCGGGTGTAAGCATTCCCTCGTCATAGTCAATGATCTGGTTGAGAAATTTAATGCAATCTTCCATACCGCCATTGGCGGTACCAATAATGATCCCGTCAATGGATTGATGCTGTATCACCGGCATGGCAGCGCCTATCCCTATTCTTACTGCCTTTCCCATACGCCGCAGCACACCGGGCGGGATATCAGCATATCCCGGTTCAATAGCGGTTAATTTATTATCTGTGTATTCAACTATTGACGCGATGTCTGTTTCCCTAAACGTATGCTGGGGCGATATGTAGCTATAATCGTGTATATACATGCGCCGTAAAGTTCCGTTTTAGGAGTCCAAAAGCCAAATAAAACATTATAATCTCCATTGCTAAACCGTGCAAAAGGTTACCGCTTTACGCCTTAGAAAAAATCAGCGAAGTACAATTGCCGCCAAAGCCAAATGAATTAGACATGACATGTTTCAATGAGGTTTTCCGGTAATCCGGTTGCGGCGATAATCCGGTCTCTTCAATGGATTGTTGGAAATGTATGGCGGGATAAATCTCCTGGTGGTAAAGGTTCAGGATACTGTAAATGGCTTCTACAGCACCTGCCGCGCCAAGCGTATGGCCGGTGTTGGCTTTGGTAGAAATAAACGGTGGGGACGTTTTAAAAATCCGGAGCATAGCCTTGCTTTCCACCAGATCATTGTTCTCGGTTCCGGTGCCGTGTGCGTTGATAAAGTCAATATCCCCCGGATTCAGTTTGGCTTCTTCCAGAGCCTTTTGCATACAGAGATAAGGTCCATTCCCTTCATTCGATAAGGATGAGGGATGAAAAGCATCGTTGCTGTTACCGAATCCCGCTATCTCCGCATAGACTTTTTTGCCATCCAGGTTTTCTTCTTTCTCCAGCACAACAAAGGCCGCGGCTTCACCGAGGTTGAGTCCTTTTCTGTCCCGGTCGAAGGGGGTGCATAGATCGGGAGATAGTATGTGGAGCGCGTTAAAGCCGTTGATGGTATATTTTGCCAGACTATCGGTTCCTCCGGCGATTACTTTTTTGACCAGTCCATTTTTTAACAGGCGCGCTCCATACATAATGGCGTTGGCAGAGGAAGAGCAGGCCGTATTGATCGTATTCAGCAGTCCGTTGAGCTGGTACCTCGACTGAAGATATAACACCACCGATGCCGCATCATAAGAGGCGAGGTATTCTGACCCGCTACCGGTGGTCATATTCGCATCGTTGTAGAGTTCATCTGTGAGGCACATGCCCCCTACTGTGGAAGCGCCTATAACCGCAGTATGTGGCGAAGATATCTCCGCGATGGATAATCCCGCATCATTAACGGACTGGTTGAAAGCGTGCAGGGCTAAGACAGAGGTACGGGTGACGCCGTGTTCATGGGCGTTTAATCCTTCCTGTAGTTCGGCTGTCGGTTTTTTAATTTCACCGCAGGGTCGCGAGCCGGCGTATTTCGTATCAAAATTTGTAAGCGGGGAGACGCCACAAACCTCGTTAATCAGCGCCTGGCGGTTCTTTTCAGCAGAATCTCCCAGCGCCGTGATGATGCCAATACCCGTTATAAAAATTCTGCTCAATAGAAAAATTTATTTGGTTCTGTGCGCACTGATATAATCTACCATCGTATTGATATCCACCAGCACTTTTCGTCCTTCTTTAGGGTCTTCGATTGTAATGCCATACTCACGCGACAGTAAAACAATCAATTCAATGGAGTCAATAGAGTCAAGCCCCAGCCCTTCGCCAAACAACGGCTCATCATCTTTTATATCTTCGGGTTTCAGGTTAGTGAGATTTAAAAACTGAATGATTTGTTCCTTGAGTTGCTGTTTTAATTGTTCTTTTTCCATTTATAAAAGTTTCAGATCAGGTTCTTGCGTTTTAACCCGTAAAATGCAAATATTTGAAATAATACAGTAATTACCAATAAAGGTATCATATTCGACCAGGTATCGCCCAATTTGCCGCCCTCCAAAAAAAGATTATAGTAGGCTTCCAGGCACCAATGCAGGGGAGAAAACTTCATAATCAACTGAAACGAAGGGGGCATCACGAATGAAGGAACGAGCAGCCCGCCTATAGCGGCAAGCAACACCACGGATACGGCCCCGGCGCCATTGGCCTGTTCCTGGGTGTTGGAGAAGATACCGATACACAGGGCAAAGCCGGCGGCGCACCATCCGCAAACGAAGGTAACCATTGCTAAAGCGAAAATATCGGCAGGCAGGTTCAAAGCCGGCAGCCCCATCAGGGGGAAAGCCAGGATACCTATCGAAAAAATTACAGCCGCCTGAAGCTGGGTGACCAGGACGTAGGTGATCTGTTTTGATAGAATAGCTATGCCGAAATGAGTAGGAAGTGTTCTGAGCCTGATAAAGCTGCCGTTTAATTTCTCCCGTACGATACTGCTCCCTAAGGATATGACAATGAAAAACATCGCAAACAGGGTCCAGGCAGGAATATTATGCTGGGTTGCGTTCGGAAGCTGCCGGCCTTCATTCTTTGATACCGCCACTTCTCTTACCGGTGTCTGGTTTTGTATAATTTGTTCTTCTAAAGCTGTGGGTATATATTCTTCATTGATCGCATGATAAACGTCCCGGACTATGTATTTTGTTTGGATGAATTGCAGGGCGCTCTGAAGCATCCCGTCTATACTACTGCGGAAAGCTTGCTGCAATACCGGGTGATAAAATATCTGCACGGGCAACACGGTATCCATTTTATTTGCTGATGTTTCTTTTGCGTCCGTGATTTCTTTTAAGGCCTCCGCGGTAATCGTTGCTGCTTTTTGTAAAACATTCTTTGAATAATCTTCAGGAATTACAATCGCTACTAAAGCATCCTTTGTGTTAATCCGTCCTCTAAGGGATTCTTCATTCGTTGTCCCGGAGATTTTATGGATTTCAAAGCTGCCACCTTTGCCCAGGGCTATTTCCAGTTGTTGTGCGGGTTCAGCGGTATCTTTATTCAATAGCAGCACCGGTATCTTGTTGTCATTTACCAGCTCAAAAGTGCTGTTTTGTACCGAAGCTATTACGATAGCCAATACAATGGGCATCAGGAACATCAGGACTAATCCCACTTTGTCCCGCAGCATCACCCGGATATCTTTTACAATAGTTGACCAAAGTTTATACATGAAGCGTTAAAGCTACGGTTATGAAAATTAATTCGGTTGTGTTTTAAGGATAACGGAAGCTGAGTTCCGGAGGAATCATATATTTTCGGTATCTCTCAAACACCGCCATCCCTGTATGCTCTTCCTGTCAGCTCAAGAAACAAATCCTCCAGTTTATATTTATGGTGTCTCTTCAATAGTTCCACCAAAGGACCGCTGCCTATGATTTTACTCTGGTCTATAAGGGCTATTTTATTGCACAGGTCCTCGGCTTCATTGAGCTGGTGAGAAGTGTACACCAGGGTAGTTCCCTTTTCGTTTAATTTTTTTAAGTATTCGATAATGGCGTGGCGGGATTGTACATCCACACCCACCGTGGGTTCGTCTAAAAAAAGCAGGCGGGGTTCATGGATGACGGCTATCGCCAGATTAACCCGGCGTTTCATTCCTCCTGAAAATTTGCCTACCGGCTTGTTTCGCACATCCTGCAAATGCATCATCTCCAGCAACTCGTTTATTTTTTGACCAATTTTCTTTTTATCCAGTCCCGACCAGGCGCCAAAAAACTCCATGTTCTCAACGGGGGTCAGTTCATTATAGAAAGAGAAGTCCTGGGGTACAAATCCAAACAGGGATTTAACCGACTTTCGGTTGGCGGTTACTTCCTTTCCGAAAATCTTTACCGAGCCACCGGTATAGGACAGCAGCCCCGTCATGATATTAATTAGCGTGGTTTTGCCTGCGCCATTCGGGCCGAAGATACCATACCGTTCTCCTTCAGAAACGTTGAGATGAATTTGATCCAGTGTTTTTTGAGTATTGCCTTTGTAAGTGAAGCTCAGGTTTTCTATTTGAATAGCGGGCGTCATTTTACAGGATATAGATCAGAGGGTACGAAGTTTTTTCACCGTTGAACCCAATGCTTTAAAGGCGTTTTTTTCTATACCCGCAATTTCTATCAGGTAATCTCCCATATCTTCATAATCTTTTTGAGTGGACAGCCTTCCTTTGTATATTCCCGATGCCTGGATGGCGGCATCCCGCCACAGGTCTCCCGCCTTTGTAAACTGCTTCGATATCGCTAACAACTCGTCTGCTTTGAAATAATCATAGGCCTGCTGTAAAAAAGCGGCATAGATAAACCGGAATCCACCGCCGCCGGTTCCGATTTCTTCCTGCATCCTCACTAATTGTGCCAGGTAGCTGCGTGATTTTTCTACCCCAAGCGTATCTCTCCACTTTTTGATCTTCCGGGCTGTGTAGGCTATTCCTTTCACGCCTGCTATGTTGCCGGGGATGTATAACATGTGTTGTACATTTCTTTTGATGCCGGTGATGATCGCCTGTTTCATTTCTGTATTGGTCACTTCCCGCGACGCCTTTGGATAGTACAACTGACCATGCGGCGCTAATGGTCCCCTGGCAAACCGAACGCGTTCCAGTTCATAGTCGGTCATGGTGGCGAAGGTTTCCATAATGGGGTCGCTTACGAAATAATGGTCTCCTTCTTTTCCTACGACAATGATATTATGCGCGTTGAAA
>JACFNM010000240.1 GCA_019454915.1 Chitinophagaceae bacterium | reverse complement strand
AGGGATAACAAATTGCTCCAGGTTACGATATTCAAGTATTTCAAGTAAATGGTAATAATCCGTATTCATAGCAGATTCAAATAATTAATGATTGTAGTCATCTGAAGATGAATATAGTCCTCATGTTTCAAAATATCCTGTTTCGACCAGGCATGTAAACCCGTATCGGTTGAAAAAAGCAACTTGCTAAAAACATCGTACGTATGAAAAGGGACAAACTTACCTTCTCCTATTTTCCTGACAAGCCTCTTTCTTTTTTCATTAAAAAAATGATTGGATAGGCTGGAGTTGATATTTCCTTCCAATAACGCCAGGTTGCCGATTTTATGAAGATCGGGTGCATTATCACTAAGCAGTTTCCCCAGAAACCCGCGTTCTTCATTATCAATAACACATTCTTCGGTTGATTGCTGAATCTTGTCGTATAGGTTACGGATTCGCTGACCATCCGGTAATTGTTCTGATTTCAGGCTGCCATTGTCGCGCTTTATAAGCTCCCTAATAATTTTCAGATCATCTTTTGAAAGCCTTTCGACTTTTTTTAAATCCCTTGCATTTTGTGGAAAAATATGTTCCAGGGTCCAGTTCCCGGATGAGATTTTTTCAAAGTCATAATGAGTTGCTTCGTGACCGTTCAGGGGCAAAAATTTAGCTACATCAAGAATCAGAAAAACATTGAAGATTGGACCGCTGTGCTCTTCATAATTAAGGTCCCTCTTAAGTTCGCCACCATCGCTTAAAGGCAGCAGTTCCCGGACCCCATTTTTAAGGGAAATGATAGCGGCATTTTTTGTCTTGCACGCTTTTAGCTGCTGCAAAATTTTTTCTTTCTTCGGGGGGTTATCAGAGTGAAGAATATATCCCAATAGGTTGGCCGTTTCCGGCTCACTGTACCAATCGTTCAATATCATTTTTGTCTCACGAATATTGCGGAACATTTCTCCGGCTGGACCCCCATTCCGGGTATATACATCATCAAAATAACCAAACATCGGGTGATCGCTTTCGTCATCTCCGATATCCGGATAAGCAAGCCTGATTAGCCATTCCAGGCGGCTATCGCCTCCGCTGGCTTTGAAGAATGACAGGGTATCCGGCCGGGAAGCCCAATTGGAAATGTCGTCCCACTGCCTGCCCAGGTTGGTTCGCCATTCGTTGATTTCAATCTCCGTGGGCCGGTACTTTTTATTTTTATTCAAATGTTCCAGGGGCAGCCTGGTTATCAACAACCCCTTCACGAGATCCTCGTCATTCAGCCTGACTCCTTTGTTTACGTTTACAAAAATTCTCTCGCTGTCAAGATTTTCTTCGAGTAGGTTGACTATCAAATATACGCTATCGCTTATGTATCTGTAGAATGGAAGATTATCCGCTGAAACATTGATACTAATAAATTGATAAATGGCTTTTGCTGCATGATAGATAAAATAAACATCCTGGTTGTCATTCTCCGGGTCCATACCCCGGAACTCTTCCCATGTTTTTGTGCTCAATAACTGGTCAATATTATGATATATGTATTTCTCTATAAAATTCTGCCTCGTCTGGTATTTTAGTTTGTTTCGTACATAATTATCTAAATCGTCCGCCTTATGTACATATTCGATAACGGATAAAAGTATGGTCAAAGTAGTTAGTCGCTGCTGGCCGTCTATGACTTCCAACTCCTCGCTTTTGGATTTAAGTGTTAAAAACTGGAGATAATACCTGTTGCTGTCCGATGAATAGGCCTTGTGTAAGTCTTTCAGCAGTATATCAACTTGTCCTTTTCCATCAAGCGACGCCCATTTATATCCCCGTTGATAAGTGGGAATAAGAAATCCTGTTTTTTCGGCGTCTGTCAATAGGTTCAAAAAAATACCTCTTAAGGGGTAGATAGATTTTGGCTTTGCCATCAATTAAAGATTATAAAAAAAATCAAGAATCCGTGTTTGCACCGGGTCAATAAAGATAATATAACGGTTTGTAAAGGTCAATCCGGCCGTTTCCCTGCGGGCCGGGCTTTCCGTTTCAAGTCCTCACGCCTGTCGCTGCATTATCTGCTTCGTTCCGGGCTTTCCTCTTCAATCCCTAACGGGAATGTAATAACGTCCTGTAAGTAACTATTCAGCTTTTTACATAACGGCAGGAAATTATTTTTTCAATCGAATCGGGCAAAAAGGGCAGCGAAGTTGGTGTCCGTATTTTATCAACTATCATCAGGCTGCCAAAAGACTACGGCATAATGAATGCCACCTCCTGCGTCGCCGTCCTTCACCCTCCGGGACTTATTCCGTTTCCTTTTGGCCTTCCTGCGGCCACCCCTTCTGTGCTTTCTTTTTTCCCTTTTTCTTTTGAAAAACAGTTTTTGCGGAAAGGCGGATGAAAGAAAAAAAACAGATTGTTCACTTAAAAATTAAAGTTATGGAAATCACAGGCAGATTAACGGCGGACGCAACCGTCAGCACTACGAAGAAAGACAGGCAGGTTGTCAATTTCAGCATTGCCATTAACGACAGCTACAGGCAAAAAGACACGGGCGAGTTGAAAGAAATCACCACCTACATTGACTGCGCCTACTGGCTCAGTGCCAAAGTAACGTCATGGTTGCGCAAAGGTGCATTGGTGCAGTTATACGGGCGCATAGGGATGAACGTGTATAACGACATGGAAGGGAAAGCGGTGGGTTCCCTCAACTTCCATGTCAAGGACATCAAACTGCTGGCGTTCCCGAAAAAAGGAAACAGCAATACCGAAGCGGTAACACCCGTAGCAGCGGGAGCAGCGCAGGGCAGCGGAGACGAAAAGGACAACCTGCCTTTCTAATCCCTTATTACAAATTCATTTTTTAACTCCAAAATTTTCTAAACAATGGCACATAACATTCATTTCAACGAACAGACAGGAAAAAACAGCTTTTTCAGCGTAAAGGAAAAGGCATGGCACGGATTAGGGCAAATCGTACAGGACTATCCCACCAGTGCCGAAGCCATACAATACGCAGGGCTGGATTACGATGTGGTAAAATCTCCCTTGTACACAAAGGCAGAGGGGTTCAGCATTGACCCAAACGGTATGGTGAACTCAGGGACATCCATTGATGTACCGCACTATTACGCCACCCTGCGCACCGACAATAACGCCGTATTAGGTGTGGTGGGCAGGGATTATGAAGTAGTACAGAACAGGGACGCATTTTCTTTTTTCGACAGCATTACGGGCAACGGTGACGGGATTATGTATGAAACGGCAGGCGCATTGGGAAAAGGTGAACGCATATTCATCACAGCCAAATTGCCCGGCTATATCCGTGTGGGCAATGACGATATGATAGAAAAATACTTGTTCCTTACTACTTCGCACGACGGCAGCGGCAGCATCACCGCAGCGTTTACGCCCATACGCATAGTATGCGCCAACACGCTTAATGCAGCCATGCACCACAAAAGCAATACCATCCGCATCCGCCATACCACCAATGTGAAACAACGACTGGAAGAAGCCCACAGGGTTATGGGTATCGCCAATACAAGGGCTGTGCAACTGGAAGAGGTATTCAACCGCTGGGCTAAGGTGCGCATCACCGACAGCGAAGTAAAAAAGCTGATACAGGCTGCATTAGTTCCCAATAAGGAAGTATTGAAAAACCTTGCGGAAGGTAATGCAGATGAACTGTCCACCTGCTTTGTCAATATCTGCGACAACGCTTATGAATATGCCATGAGCAACCCCACGCAGTTGCAGGAAACCACAAAGGGCAGTTTGTTTGGTGCGTACAATGCCGTGACAGGGTATTTTCAGAATGTACGCAATTACAGGAACGATGAAGCCAAACTGAAATCCCTGTTATTGGGCGGTACGGCGCAACTGCGCACACAGGCAGCCTTCAACCTCTGTATGGATTTTGAGCAAAACGGCACAGACAACTTTTTCATGAACTAAAGGCAAGGACGGGCAGCGTCCCTGCCCGTCCTTGCAATCCTAAAAAAGAATTTGTATGAAACCACTGGCAGAATTAATCAATGTAGAAAAAGCAAGGCTGCTGCACCAGTTGTTCCCTGGTGAAATACCCGCCTTCCTGCAATACGTGCAGGGCGTAGGGGCATCGGTACTGGAGCATGAGACGGAACAAAGACAAACATGGGACAATGGGCTGTTCAGTTTCGACTTCTGGCTGTCGCTGATTCGTGAAGCCGACAGCAAAATAAAGCGGTACGGAAAGAGGCTGCATACAGGCAGCAAACTGTTTGCCGACCAGTTGTTCGACGGCTACCTGGCCTTTTATATGGTGCATTGCCTGATGCTTTATACGCAGACAAGGCAGCACCCCAACAGAAAATTTGCCATAGCCGTTGACTTATTGTTTAATCCTTAAACAGGTTATTTATGGTACAGCATTACGGATGGATACTATTGTTTACAGGCATTGTTATCCGTTATTTCATCGAAAGGCGCAGGTTCAACCGCAGGGGCTTAGGCGGCTTGCAGCACTTCAGGAATTTTGAAAGGGGGGTTATTATCACCTTTTTGGAGTGGCTGTTCAAATGGATTGCCAACGCCATGATACTGTTCGGACTGTTCCTGATGCTGGCGGGTTAACGGGTTATCATAGCGAGTGAATACAATACAGCTTCTAATTATTCAATTAAAAAACGAAAAAAGAAATAGTTATGACGACAAATTTTTTTACTGCCATAGAGCAATTAAAGGTGCAGGGTGGATGGAAAATCAACATAACAAGGGAAAAGGAAGGTAGGCTGATAGTTTCCGTGTTGTATTATGACGATACCATCGGCGATGATGCCAGCAAAATGCTGCCGCCTATGCTGCTGAAAGGTACGGCAGCGGAACTGGACGAAGGTTTTTTTACCGCCATTGCACAACCTGTACAGGAAACTGCCCGACTGTTCACCAACATGGAGCAGTACCTGAAAGAAAGGGAACAGGCTAAGCTGCAATCGCAGATGGAGAAGGACAAGGCTGCCAAAGAGGAAAAGGAGCAATCGGAAAAAGACAAAAAATATAAGGACGCAATGAAACAGGTGGACGAACTGGAAGCAAAGGGAAAATACCGTGACGCATGGATGAAAGTGCCCGATGCAGTCCAGTACCCCAAACATGCCGATGCCATCCGCGAACGGAAAACGGCACTGGCGAAGAAATTCGCACCCGATATGTTCGACCAGCCTGTCCCGCGGGCAGGCACAACAGCCAATGAAGAAACAATTATTGAAGAACCTTAAAACGAAGAACCATGTTAGCAGCGACACAATTAGAACGGGTATTTTGCTTTAAAGACAAAGAACAGGACATACGGCTGGCAGACCCTTCGCCCTCCTTCAGCCCTGAAGCCGTACTGAACTTCTATGCACAGACATACCCCGTACTCACAACGGCTAAAATTGAAGGTCCTGAAATAAAGGACGATGCCGTACAGTACAGGTTTGTTTCCACCATAGGCACTAAAGGATAGCAGATATGAAATCCACAGCTAAACAGGGTTGTATCACGCAACCCAAAACGAAAAAGCAATGCAGACTGTATCAAAATCTAAGCGCATACGCAGCAGCACTCGACAGGCTGCCCGAAGCGCAGGAAGTACAAAAGAACAAGGGAAAGAGCGCACCGTTGGATTTGCTGCCGATGGTTTTCTGAACCACTGTTTCCTGCCCCTGTACAGGGAAGCAACGCACCCGCCTGAAAAGACAAAGGTGGAGAAGGGATTTTTCAAGTCCCTTTCCACCCTTTCAGCGCTGTGCGGTTGTGAATTAATGGACACTCAAGATAAACCATATCCATACAATATCCTACTGGCGCATTGGGATGCGGCAAGGCAACTGAACAGGCAACCACAGGAAATATCCCTGCACATCGTGCAGGATGAAAACGGCAGGGTAACCCTCGCAACCAGGCAGGTTTATGAAACAGGCAATACGCTGTACTTTATACCTGTCATTCCTTTATACAGGCTGTTACAGGATAAGATACAAAAACAGGCGGGTGAATTGCTGCTGTCCGTCTGCGCCTACCTGTACCATATAGCTGGCATCCCTTATTACAGGGATTGTTACAGTGCAATGGAATATTATTACGACATGATGAAAGACTGGCTGCTGGATGATGCTGGCAGTTACGAGGCGGAAGACCTGAACAGGAATTTTTCTGAACTGTATGCCGCCGAATATTACGGTGACATCATCCATCGCAAAATATTCAACCGTTACCACCTTGCACAGTTTCAGAGCAGGCTGCAAGGGTTTAAAGTTACAGACGGTTTGGGAAGGGCATGTTATCAGGTAGCAGCGGCAGCTTATGACCTGTACCGTCAATATCCTGAAAGGACAGTATTTGACAACATTACCCGGAATGAAGACAACGACGAGGAAACCAT
>JACFNM010000239.1 GCA_019454915.1 Chitinophagaceae bacterium | reverse complement strand
AGCCGATGATATTCCTTCCGAATTTAAAGGGATATTAAATTATGCTGTCGTGGGACTCATGCAATTGCTCCTAACAGAAGAAGACGCTGAAGACCTGGATGTTAAAACCGTTCAGCCGCTCTACGACTCGGTGATCTCCAACGCTAAATCGTTGATGATAAATAAAAATCATGACTACGGAGAAGCATGGAGATCCATGAGCCAGGAAAGCTATACAGACCTGATTTTAGCCAAGCTGCTTCGCATAAAGCAAATTATAGCCAATAAAGAAAAAACACTCATCAGCGAAGGAATTGATGCCAATTACTATGACATTATTAATTATGCCATTTTCGCGCTTATCATGATTTCCGAGGGCAAACACTAAGCGTCTTCTGAACACAGACACAAACCCGCTCAGATTCACTTTCAGGATCTGTCCGTACCTTTGCAAACAGTTTTAAAGCCGTCGTTAAATTTTTTATTCAAATATGTTAGATGTTGTCATAGTTGGAGGAGGTCCAATCGGACTTGCATGCGGACTCGAAGCACAAAAAGCAGGACTGAAGTATGCTATCCTGGAGAAAGGCTGCCTGGTCAATTCCCTGTATAATTACCCTTATAATATGACCTTCTTCTCCACCTCAGAATTGCTGGAGATAGGGGGTATTCCTTTTGTAACTACCCTGGTTAAGCCCAGGCGAAATGAAGCATTGGAATATTACCGGCGGGTCACTATCTCCAACCACCTGAATGTTCATCTGCAGGAAGAAGTGTCTTCAATCCATGACCGGGGAGAGTATTATGAGGTGACCACTTCAAAAAACAAATATACTTCCCGCTATATTATCATTGCAACCGGCTTCTATGATAACCCTGTATTGATGAATATTCCCGGAGAAAACCTTTCCAAGGTCACTCATTATTATCGCGAGCCGCATGCCTACGCCCTGCGAAAAGTGGTGGTAGTGGGCGCCAGTAATTCGGCTGTGGACGCCGCATTGGAGACCTACAGGAAGGGTGCGGAAGTGACCATGGTTATCAGGGATGCGGCCATCGGGGAACGGGTGAAATACTGGGTGAAGCCGGACGTAGAAAACAGAATTAAGGAAGGAAGTATAAAAGCATTTTTCAACTCTTCGTTAACCGCTATCCGGGAAGACGATGTTGACATTAAGACTCCTGATGGATTGATTAGCTTACCCAACGACTATGTTATTGCAGCCACCGGCTATCATCCTGATTTCAATTTCCTGAGAAAAGTGGGAATCAGTCTGACGGAAGACGAAAGCTTAAGCCCTTCTTATAACCCCGATACCATGGAAACGAATAAGAAAAACATGTATTTAGCCGGAGTAGTGTGCGGCGGCATGAACACCCATAGCTGGTTCATTGAAAATTCCAGGATGCACGCTACAATCATCATGAAGGATATCGTAAAAAAAGAAAAAGAGAGCGCCGGGGTAGTAACGACGTAGGATAACTTCAGAAGGGAAGATTTATAATTTCAATCCTCAATTCCTAATCCATGCGTCTTAGGGCACGTTAATATATTTGTGTATTTGCAGGCTCAACTGCCATTGGGGATGCTTCTTGATATAATCTACGATCAAAGGCGTTACGGTTTCAGATTTACTCCACTCAGGCTGCAGGTACAATCTGCAGGATTTTTTAACACGGGCTGCGTATTGCTCGCCCCACGTAAAATCTGAACGGTGATATATTACGACTTTCAGTTCGTCGGCTAACGGTAATATTTCGGGTAAAGGAGCTTTAAATTTTTTGGGTGACAAACAGATCCAGTCCCAACTACCCGTTAATCTGCTGCTTCCGGATGTTTCAAGATGGGTGCTGAATCCCGCTTGTTTTAACGCCGTTGTCAAACCGCCCAGTTCATGCAGTAATGGCTCCCCGCCTGTGACGACCACAATGGAAGGCCGCGAAGGGGGCGTGTTTTCTATTGCCTCTGACAGAATTTCATCAACCGTCATTTGCGGATGCGCATTCTTATCCCAGCTTTCCTTCACATCACACCAGACGCAACCTACATCACATCCGCCAAGGCGAATAAACCAGGCGGCTTTCCCCTGATGAGCGCCTTCTCCCTGGATGGTGTAGAAAGACTCCATCACTGGAAGCTTCTGGCTATGATCGTTGGAAGGCTTTTCCACAAATCCTCAATTTCTTTGAATAGCGGCGAGATAGGTATTCTTCATCAAAGCAGCTATTGTCATAGCGCCTACACCTCCCGGAACGGGCGTGATATAATTGCATTTGGGCGCTACGGTCTCAAAATGTACATCTCCTTTCAGGGCATAGCCTTTTTTCTTACCGGCGTCCGGAACACGCGTAATGCCTACATCAATAACGACAGCTCCGTCCTTAACCATATCCGCCGTTAGAAACTCAGGTTTACCGAGAGCGGCTACGATGATATCAGCCTGTAAACAAATGTCCTTCAAATTACGTGTATGCGAATGACAGATCGTGACCGTACAATTTCCGGTTGGCGTGTTCTGACTGAGCAGAATACTAATGGGGCGGCCTACAATATTGCTCCGTCCGATAACCACGGCGTGCTTACCTTTCGTTTCAATTTTATAATATTCCAACAGGAGTAAGATGCCATATGGGGTAGCAGGAATATAGGCGGGCTGCCCCTGTATCATTTTTCCAATATTAGCAGGATGAAAACCATCCACGTCCTTCTGTGCTGAAATGGTGTTGATTACCTTCTCTTCAGAAATCTGTGCCGGTAGAGGTAATTGAACCAAAATACCATCCACTCCATCATCCTGGTTCAGTTCCCGGATCTTCTGAAGAAGCTCGTCTTCCGTTACCTCCGTTTCAAAACGAATCAGGGTGGATTGATAACCAAGCTCCTCACAAGTCCTCACTTTGGAAGCCACATACGTTTCGCTGGCGCCATTATGCCCGACCAGAATTGCAGCTAAATGAGGAGGCTTTTTGCCTTCTCTTTTCAGGATATCTGTTTTCTGCTTTAAATCCTCTTTTACGGTTTGAGCAACCAACTTGCCATCTAATATTTGCATGGCACAAAGGTAGAGGCGAAAAATGAAAAGGCAAAGCTGAAATCATCTGTAAAAGCGTTTATCCGGCGATGGCAGGATGGATACGATTAGTAATTTTTTTTGGCATCTGATGGTTTTTTATATTTGTTACATGTTAGCCATCAGTAATCGCGGTCAGGTGATGCCTGCTTCTCCCATACGGAGACTTGTTCCTTATGCCGAATCTGCCAAAAAGAAGGGGATCAAGGTCTATCATCTCAATATCGGACAGCCGGATATTGAAACGCCGGCTCCCATGCTGGACGCCGTACGCCACTCTGAATTTAAGATCCTGGAATACAGTCATAGCGCAGGAATTGAGAGCTATCGCCGGAAACTGGTGAATTACTACGGGAAAGCGGGCATTGAAATTGACTATTCGCAAATACTGATCACTACCGGTGGTTCCGAAGCTATACTATTCGCGATGATGAGCTGCCTCGATCCGGGTGATGAAGTAATTATTCCCGAACCGTTTTATGCTAACTACAGAGGTTTTGCCATCACTGCGGGCATCAATGTGGTGCCCGTTACATCCTATATCCGGGAAAGCTTTGCCCTCCCTCCTATTTCTGCACTTGAAGAAAGAATCACGGATCGCACGAAAGCGATTTTGATATGCAACCCGAATAATCCAACGGGCTACCTGTATAGTCGCGAAGAATTGGAAACCCTGAAGACGATAGTCAAAAAACACGGGTTGTATCTTTTTGCTGATGAAGCCTACCGCGAGTTTGCCTATACCGGCACACATTTCAGCGCTATGCTGCTAAAAGACTCGGATGATCACGTGGTATTGATGGACACCATTTCAAAAAGGTACAGCGCATGCGGTGCAAGAATCGGCGCCCTCGTTACCAGAAACAAAGAAGTGCTGGAAACGGCCTTAAAATTCGGGCAGGCAAGATTGAGTCCTCCTACCTTTGGACAGATTGCAGGAGAAGCGGCGCTGGATTTGCCGGATGACTATTTCCAGTCCACCAAAGCCGAATATCTGCTGAGAAAGAATACGCTGGTTGAGCGGCTCAATAAAATGCCGGGCGTCTTTTGTCCCGATCCGGGCGGAGCTTTTTATGCGATGGCAGAATTGCCGATTGACGATTCCGATAAATTCTGCCAATGGCTGCTGGAGTCTTTCTCTCATGAACAACAAACGGTGATGATGGCTCCGGCAACCGGTTTTTATGCAACGGAAGGGCTCGGTAAAAAAGAAGTGCGACTTGCCTATGTTCTGAATGTGGATGCGATTCATAAAGCCATGGATTGCCTGGAAAAGGCGCTGGAAGTATATCAGGAGCAGATGTAGAGATGGATATTAAGATTGTACTTTTCAAGACGGAGTCTTGAGAGAACATAGCGAATACGTAGTTATGAAACTACGTATAGCCGACAGACGTATGGTTGACCCTGATATTAGAGACGTCCCTCCTCTTTCAATTTCCAATACCGCAATAGTCCCGTGACCGACATAAAGGACGGATTCCCTTTTTCATAGCGTTCAATGTCTCCTTCTGAAACGCCGTATTTTCCTAATTGATTTTGGGTATAGGCTACAAACTGAGGTGTGATTTCTGCCGGCGGAATCTGTTTATCATAAAATGGTTTCATCCAACCCTTCCAGTCGTCTAACATCATCTCCAACTGATTAAAATGGGCGACCGTATTAAACACCGGCCCGAAATGCGCCAGGTAAAGCGTTGCTGAATGCAACGCCCGCAGCTTCTGAATGGACTGCTTCCACAATTCTATATTAATATCCGGGGGCGGACATGGAGGAACCACCGGGCCGTTACCAATCTTTACACCTGCCACATCACCGGTAAACAATACGTTTCCTAACTGATAGGCATTGTGATGAATCGCATGCCCCGGCGTATAATAAACCTTAAACTCCACTCCTCCGATATGCAACTGACTGCCTTCGTCAACCGGGATCAATAGCTTTTCATCGATCGGTTTCATTTCTCCCCACAGCCGCTCCATATCATCCAAATAGATCCGCTTAGCAGAATTCCATAGCTTCTCCGGATTATGTAAATGGGGAAGACCTTTGGGATGAACATAAACCTTAGCTCCGTTATCCGCTAATTTCCACGCAGCACCCGCATGGTCAAAGTGAATATGGGTCAGTAAGACATGCCTGATGTCCTTCCAATAATGTCCGCTTTTCTCAATGGCTTTACAAAGTGAGTCAAAAGTAGTCTCCGGGCCGGTCTCGACCAGGATAAGTCCATCCTCTGACTCCATCAGATAGCCCGCAATTACATTCGACTCTCCTAAAAATTCAAGATCGAGTATGTTCACGGTTGGTAATCCTTGCATTCATTCACATTTCTACAAAGTAAAGAATAAATCGTTCAATGAGAATATCCCATTTTGCTTCATCAGTTCTATTGATTTGATAACCGTTTGCCTATAAAACGTAGCCTTTACAATTCGTGAGATGACGTCCGTTTGTGTAACCCGGAAGTTCTGAAAGACAAACTTTTGGGGTGTTGCCGGGGTGCCATGATGGAGGCTCAACCCCAAAAGTTTATTTGAATACACCCATTCTATCGGTTAATATCAATCAGGATTTTACTTCTTCAGGATTGTTCACGAGGGCTTCAAATCCGTCCGGAACGATTTTATCTAAGCTTATCTTTCGCGTAACCGTTTTTCCACCGGCATTCTGCCGCTATGAATTAATTCAATAACCTGCGGAAATATATTCCGGTAAGCAATAATTCCTCTAATGGTTATCTCCCGCAAAACCTGGTCTAAGGCGTTATGCGTAACCGGCTTGCCGAACAATGCCACCAGCACTGCTGTTCCTCCATTCCTTAGGGAACCAATTCCCGTGCTGTAAGAGGCCTGCACCCCGGCTGCGTCCAAAAATACATCCACTCCATATCCGGTAATTTCCCTGACCTGCCGGGTATGTCAGAAGAAGTAGCATTAATAATATGGGTTGCACCTATCTCTTTTGCTTTCGCCAATCTTTTTTCGGCAATATCCGTTACGATCACTTTCGTGGCGCCGGCGGCAATCGAGGCTTGCACACAAAGGAGTCCGATGGGACCGGCGCCGGAAACCAATACGGTTTGTCCCATTTTCAATCCGCTTTGTAAAACGGCGTACGCCGCAACGGCCGCCGGCTCTACTAATGCGCCCTGTTCAAAACTGAACCCTTCCGGAACGAGGTGAACCATATAATCTTCCACTACCACATATTTCGCAAACCCGCCATTGGCTGTTAGTCCTATAAATCCAGGAGCTTCTGATTTGTTTTATCCGAAATAATACCATTTTATCTTAAACACAACAATGATAGATCTCAGGTAGGAGAATGATAACCATCAGGTGGTACCAGTTTATGAGAGAGA
>JACFNM010000238.1:2786-6458 GCA_019454915.1 Chitinophagaceae bacterium | reverse complement strand
ATATAAAGCAGACAATATCCCCGCCAGAATACACAGCGTGATGCCTATGGTGAACTGATAATTTCCTTTTTGAATGTGCTGACTTTGATAGTCTTTTTCCTTCAGGCGTCCGGCGTAACCACAAAGTGCGATACCGGCACCTCCGGCAATAATTCCTGCGATAATGACATTTCCGCCTGCTCCACTAAAAACGCTACTTAGCTTTCCCTCATAAAGCGGAGGCAATAGTGTTCCTAATACACAGGATATACCCACTGAAATTGCATAAGTCAGTGAAAAACCTACATACCGGATCGCCAGCCCAAATGCCGTTCCGCCTATGCCATATAACATGCCCAGCAGGAAAGAACTTTTCATGGCAGACGCTGGTGCTTCTGATAGTACCCTAAATAATTGCGGGATAGTAAGGTATGCCACAACAACCGGCAACAGCAACCAGCAAACAAACGCCTGCATCAGCCAGTAAGTCTGCCATGACCATTGCTTTAACTTCTCCTGGGGTGTATAACACACTGAAGCTGAGAACGCACCGATGAAGTGTAAGACGATTCCTGCCAATAAATTCATTGTCCGGCTTTTTCTATGAGTTTATGCGATGATTTACTCTATAAAAACGAGCAGCATTTTTCCAATACACTTTTTCGGATTCATCCTGATTGAGTAAGCTGTTGATGATTTGGGTATATCGCTCCCAGTGCATCTTATAACTACCGGCAAGTAATGATACCGGCCAGTCTCCTCCCATAAAACAGCGATCTGCACCAAACACTTTTAACACGTAATCAATATGGGGAGTGATATCTTCTGCTGTCCACCCCGAAGGATTTCCAGATGCAGTACCCAATCCGGAAATCTTTGCATAAATATTCTCATTCGATGCGATCTCCGTCATCAACGCCCCCCAGGTACCAAATCGATCGCCGGACTTCACCGGGGGTTGATTCAAATGGTCTAAAACCATTTTTAACGAAGGGATTTTTTTTGAAACCTCAATAGCGGTTTTTAAATGGTCATCGTTTATACCTACTACGTCATAGGGAATATCATAAGAAGCTAAAATCTCCAGGCTTTTCAGCACCTCAGGTTGTAACAACCATCCGGGGTCGGCTTCGTTGTGAATCAGGTGCCTTACCCCTTTGAACCTGGTATCATGCAAAAACCTTTCTTCCAGCAGGCGCTGCACTTCATCGGGTGATTTTAACGGAAGCCAGCCAACCACACCCATAATCTCTTCATATTTGTCAGCAGCCTCCAACATTATATCCGTATCTTCCAAATTATTGGCAGCCTGTACCATAATACCTCCTGCCACCGGCGTATGCGTCATCTCCGGAATCAACTCATCCAGCAGATAAGTTCTGTTTAAAATACTGGTATCTCCGTCCAGCCACGCATACCTGGCTTTTTCAAGATTCCAGGCATGAATGTGCGTGTCAATAATATTCTTTTTCATTACAAAGAAATTAGTGTATTATGAAATTGATTTCTTAATTGAGGTTCTGTACAGTTCATTCATCTTCTCCAACACAGACAAAGCATTTCCCCCGTCCTGCAGATATTGCTGTATCGGTAGCCCGGCATGATCCTGGAAATCCAGATATCCGTTATAACGGGGACGAACATAAGCCCTGTCCAGGGCAGACAGCGTATTTTTAAAGTAATTATTTGTATGTTGATTCAATGCTTCATCCAACCAGGCCGTCCGATGTCCGGGCTGACCTTCGTTAAATCCATACAAGGTAGATTGTATTTCAGGAGAAGCTATCCACGCAGCGAACTGTACCGCCTCTGTTTTATATTTCGAAAAGCCGGAGACTGACAGTCCTGTTCCTCCTAAAGTACTGCGAAGTTTCTCGCCGGAATTACTCCGGATCAAATCTGTATAATGCAACAGAGACCGTCCATATCCTTTTCTTGAATAATTAGAGTAGCCGTATGCAAAAGGGCAATACCAAAAATCGTCCGCAGTGGTCATCAGTTCGGCAACGGCAATGGGATTACAGGTGAACATTTTCTTATTTAGCCTCCCCCACAGCTCCTTCATCTGCTCCAATACGCTGATGCCCGTGCGTTGATCAACTACTTCCTCTTTGGCCGCAAAAGGTTCTTTTCCATGAGCAATACAGAACATATAAAAATACATCAGCAAATCAATGGGTATGGCGGGTACTGCCACCCTACCCTTTTCGGCCATCGCTATCAGGTCATCCCAATCCTCCGGTATCCGTGCATGATTCATCCCTAATAAATCTTTTCTATAACTGGCAACCGGGGTTGCCGCATCTATTGCCAATGCCCATTGATGCCCGTCATAATGATAACTCAGATGAGAATATCCTACCGTATGTGTCAACTGGTCCTTCAGATAAGCCTCCGTCAAATATTCGTCCAATGGCAGCACGCATTTTGTGGCAGCTGCACAGCCTACCCAGGGATGATCAATCACCAGTAAATCATAATCATGCACCAGCTTTTCTATGGGGAAGTCGGCAAATTCCTGTAAGGTTCTTTTCTTCCAGCTTATAGTAATACCCGGATGTAATTCCGAATACCGTTGTGAACAGGCCACCAGGGGTGTATATCCGCGACTATGACCCCAGGTAATACCTTTTAATTCTATCCTCTCAGCCATCTAAACCGATTTTAATTGAGCTAATAAAATGTGTTCGCATACCATTACACATTCCTGTCGTTGATTGAACACTTCTACTAATTCGGTAACCAGTCCCATATCGGGTTTCTTGTAGGGTTTCTTCTCTTTAACCGTTACTTTCACCCTTATGGTATCGCCTATGAAAACGGGTTTGATAAAACGCAACCGGTCATATCCGTAACTGAACGCCACTTCATTAATCAACGAGGCTGTCATACCCACCGCAACGCTAAAAATAAGTGTTCCATGAGCGATACGCTGCTTAAACGGTTGTGTCTTGCACCACTCAGCATCCATGTGGTGGGGAAAGAAATCACCGGTTTGACCCGCATGCATCACTATATCTGTCTCCGTAATCGTTCGCCCTATAGTTTCCCTGGAATCACCTTCCTGATAATCTTCAAAATATATTTTTGCAAACATGGAGTTACTTTTTTATGATTATGGGATTTTTCTAAAATAGATATAGCCTGATTCTTTAACACTGTCTTTCGCTGAAAGCGTCAATTTGATGAGAATGCTTGTCTCATTAGTGACTTGTGCGGTACGGTTAATCATCACCAGGCTGTCTTTGTTGGTAACAAATTCATCAAGCGCTCTTTCTCCATCGTAAATCAACTCTGCGTTCCTGACGCTTATCAAATCCTGCTTCCCGTGATTAATCTTAATTTCGTACTGACCGGGGACAGGAATATAGGGTGTCAGGTTGATGTTGATATCCATCTTCCTCTCATGGAACATATCAGGCATCCAGCTATTCAGGTATTTCCAATCGGACAGTGGCTTTTCATCCTTCTCAAAAAGCTCTGGTGTGTTGGAAATATAGTACGCCGTGAATGACCGAATCAGTGGTTCAGCCACTGATTTTGTGATACTGAGACGAATTTTACTCACAGTAATATCATCAAAAAAATCAATCTTCTTTCGTCCGACTGATGACCCGGCATATATAGGCTCCCAATGATCATTTACCCAACCGTCCAATTGGTATGCTCTTATCCGTTCGCCTTCTCTGTAGT
>JACFNM010000238.1:0-2776 GCA_019454915.1 Chitinophagaceae bacterium | reverse complement strand
CGTTGGCATATCGAACGTAATGATAGCTTCATTTCCTTTAATATCGGAAACAGATTTAAGCGGGGAAGAAAACCGTCTGTCAATCTCCGCTCCTAATTCGGCAAACCGCGCCACATCGCCCGATGGAATAACACCTAATGTATCCGGTGTAGCGTTCAACAGCATCACGGCGCCTCTACCAGCCGACCGGTAATATATTTTCATCAGTTCACCGAGGCTTCGTCTTTTGGCTTCGTTGGCAGGAGACCAGAACCAGTTATGATTATAGAGGGGAACATCACATTCCAGCGGCGCCCACGCATCGCCATCCGGATCACTCTGAACGGCTGTGGCTACACCCGTTCGCAAATCGGCGCTGTTAATTCCATTCCATGCAGGATAAGGAGCATAACCTTCTTCATTTCCTACCCATCTTATAGTTGCCTGTGGGCTCTGAAAGATCACGGCATCTTTCGCATATTTCTCAAGTATATCTTTTACATCAATTACACAATTCCCATCAAACCACACTTCTGTGATGGCGCCATAATTGGTAAGTAATTCGGTAAGTTGCTGCCTGTAAATTTTATTATAAGCTTCCTGTTTTGAGGGATCACTCGTTCTTCCGCCACTCCCCAGTCCGGCGCCCCACTTATCGTCTCCGGGATAGAGATACAGTCCTAATTTCAATCCATACTTTTTGCACGACGCTGATACATCTGCCACAAGATCTCCTTTTCCCTCTTTCCATGGGATGTGTCGCACATCATAATCGGTCGTTTCCGTAGGCCACCAGCAGAACCCACCCACGTGCTTGGCTACGAAAACTATCTGTTTAGCACCGAATGACTGAGCTACTTTACACCATTCATCCGTGTTCAGTTTATAAGGATTCACCCTGGAAAGATCGGTACTGAAATTATCATATTCCCTGCCCTGCCAGGTCGCCATTCCAAAATGAATGAACATAATCCGCTCCTGTTCATGCCAGGCATATTGTTGTGGTGAAGGCTTTGCCAACTGAACTTCCACTACCTCCTGCCTCGGTGAACAACCAAATAAAAAAAATACAGATAGAAAACAAATGATTTGGTTTACGATGATCCTTCTCATGCTTGTCTGACTTATTGGGTTTGAAACAATTCCGGGTTACGATATTTTACGGTTTGTAAATGCTCACAATACAACACTAACTCTCCTTCATTTTTAAAGACTTCATAACTCGCCCTGTACAATCCCATGTCTTTATATTTCGGCTGCTTGTCCAGATCGGTTTTTATAGTATAGATGGTATCATTGATAAATACCGGTTTGATAAACCTCAGTTTATCATAACCATAGCTGAAGGCATTTACACAATTGGTAGCTACCAGCCCTAATCCTGCACTAAACACAAAGGCGCCGGCAACCAGTCGTTTACCAAAGATGCCCTGTTCCCGGGCAAAAATCTCATCTGCCACATACGGATGCATATCCAGCACCAGCGCATTAAACTGCATACTTTCACCCTCACTGATTGTTCTGCGTATAGAACGAATCCGTTTACCTATCACAATATCTTCATAATACCAGTCTTCTGCATTCCAGATGGGTATGTCTTTATGTTTCGATGGATCAGGATTGGGGTTCATATGGTGAATTTGAAAATGTATTAATTTAAAAATTTGAAAATTAAGTTTCAGGTAAGAAGCTTTCTCCCGCTTCCCTCTCTATTCATTTCATCTTACCGGAATCCAATATTGACTTCAGCATCGTTACCGGCCGGGTACTTCCTCACGGCTGCCATTTTCCCGTCTTTCCATTCTGCTTCAATCTGTCTGTTGCCGGGCATATGTAATTTGAATTTCACGTTCCATTCTTTCGGCCAGGCTGGTAGCAGGTATATCCTATCTCCCTCCGTTTGTAACAACATCGTTTGTATCGTATTAATATAATTTCCGGCATGGCACTGATCGGGTGTATAGTCATAATTGGGACCCCAGAAAGCCGGAAAGCGGAATCGTTTATCATAAGCCAGCCCATTAATTTTCATTATTTTGGAGGCGCTGTCCGTAAGTCCCAACAGGGCAGCCTGAATGGCTGTTTGCTGCCAACCGTAATAGGTTCTCTGCTTTTCGGTAAAAGTGTTGATTGCGATTTCATTATCTTCTTTACCCACGCCATACATACGGAAGGGAAATACCGGATATAATTCAGGATATTCCACATTAATAATGTTTTTATAATCCTGTATCGGCAAGAGTATTCTTTTCCCATTTCTTACCGTCGAGGGCAGGTCAGGGACTTCTCTTTGTATTTTTTGACACAAGGCAAGAACTGCTGTATCATGTGATGCGCCTAACAACCTTTTTGTAACTACCGTTAATCCTGCAAGATCGGGCGTAGGATTTACACCATTAACATAGGTTTCCACGGCCTGCGCCGGAGTAATCAACAGCTTTCCCTGTGCATCATGATAATAATGAGCCTCGTAATAGAGAAGTATCTCTTTTATAAAGGGAATTACTCTTTCATGCAACAATTTGTCATCATTTGTAAAAGCGCAATAATCCAGCAAATAATTACCCATTTCCAGTCCGGTAATAATCAAATCTTTGATATAGGGATTAGTCGAAATCCCCGGCTGCAGATTAGTCCTGTTCCATCCGATATCGCCTCCGCGCCAGGCTCCCCAGAAGTGCATTGTCTCGTTAAAACGTGCTCCGTCATGTTTATGAAATTTTTGGGTCATCTTTTTCATCAGGGGTAAAAGATCCAGGTAGAATTTCATAAATGGCTGAATTAAATCAAAATCACC
>JACFNM010000237.1 GCA_019454915.1 Chitinophagaceae bacterium | reverse complement strand
CTTTAAATAAGTCGGGAGCAACCATTCAATGGCGGGTGGAAGTGAATGGCGTTGATGTAAAACCGGCATAGACCTGCTCCGGATGAGTTGAATCCTGGTACGCTTACCATTTTTTATGATTTTGAACTACCTTGCGCCTCTCTAGTTGCGTCTCACGCTACCTAATTTAAAAATCAGAACAAATGGATCAACATCCGATTACGCGGGCTGTACGTATTCAAACAGCCCGGACCCGTGAAATGGAGCATAGCACGCCTCTTTTCTTAACCTCCAGTTTTTGTTTTGAAGATGCCGAGGAAATGCGCGCTGCTTTTGCAGGGGAAAACAATGATAACATTTACAGCCGGTACAGCAATCCCTCGGTTCAGGAATTTATTGATAAGATGTGTGTGCTGGAAGGCATGGAAGCCGGATTCGCAACTTCATCCGGCATGAGCGCCATCTTCGGTTGCTTTATGACGTTTTTAAAGAGCGGGGATCATCTGTTGAGCTGTAAATCTATTTTCGGTTCCACCCATACCATTGTCACGAAGTATCTTCCCCGCTGGAATATTGATTACAGCTATGCAGAAATAGACAAGCCGGAAACCTGGGAGGCATTGATCAAACCGAATACCAAACTGATTTATGTGGAGACACCCACCAACCCCGGGTTGGATATTGTGGACATGGAATGGTTAGGGAATCTGGCTAAGAAGCACGGTATCATCCTGCTGGTGGATAATTGTTTTGCCACTCCCATACTTCAGAAGCCCGCGCAATATGGAGCAAACTTGGTTTTACATTCTGCCACCAAATGGCTGGATGGTCAGGGCCGGGTGTTGGGCGGAGTAGTAGTTGGAGAGAAAAATCTCATTGACGAATTATATTTGTTTTGCAGGAATACAGGTCCCGCTATATCCCCGTTTCATGCCTGGCTGCTGAGTAAAAGCCTCGAGACTTTAGATGTGCGTATTCAGCGACATTGTGATAATGCCGAAGCATTGGTACAGGCACTTGAAAACCATCCGAAAATAAACTGGATTAAATATCCTTTTCATCCTTCCCATCCCATGTATGAAATTGCCAAAAAGCAAATGGCCCGCGGAGGAGGATTGGTGACTTTTGACCTGAAGGGAGGCGTAGAAGGGGGAAAGAAATTTATGAATGCACTGAATATGTTATCCCTCACTTCCAACCTCGGTGACACCCGGAGTATTGCCTCGCATCCCGCTTCCACCACCCATTCCAAGCTGAGTTCGGAAGAACAACTGTCGGTTGGGATTACGCCCGGTCTTATTCGTATCAGCGTGGGATTGGAACATAAGGATGATATTATAGGCGATATCATGCAGGCGCTTGCAAAGAGTTAGTTGTTATATTTTGTAACGGTTCCGCTACATTTTTTTAACTTCATACACTGAATACACGATTATACGGTTTGCATGGAGAATAAAAAGCGATTGCTGTCGGTAGACGCCCTCAGGGGTTTTGATATGCTATTGATTTCGGGCGGTGGTGTTGCCCTGGAAAGACTAAGAGGTACCACCGGGTTAGCCTGGGTGGACGAAATAGGCAGACAGCTCACTCATCCTAAGTGGAACGGTTTTACTTTTTATGATTTTATATTCCCTCTTTTTTTATTTACTGCGGGTATAGCGCTTTCCTATTCTATTCAGTCGGGGCTGAAAAGAGGAATGAGTAAAGCGGATTTGTATAAGAAGGCCTTTCGCCGGTTTATCATACTCTTTATACTGGGCGTACTGGATAAAAATATTCCGCTGAACGTTTTTGATCCCGGGCAAATCAGGTTTGGAACAGTACTGGGACGAATCGGCTTTGCAACGCTGATTACCACATTCCTGTACCTGAATTTTAATTCCAGGCAAAGATTCTATTGGGTAGCGGGTATTTTGATTGCCTATTGTGCAGCTTTATTTTTGATACCGGTTCCGGGATATGGAGCAGGAGACTTATCCTTTGAAGGAAACCTGGTGGGATGGTTTGACCGCACTTTTATGCCCGGCCGCCTGTTGCAAAAAACTTATGACGAAAATGCATTGCTCACCCAACTCCCGGCGCTCTGTCTTACCGTGTTAGGAGCGTTTGGCGGAGACGTGCTGAGGAAAGAAATTACGGAATACAAAAAACTCCTGTATCTCGTGATAAGCGGATTAACATGTCTGAGCCTTGGTTTGCTTTGGAGTACTTTTTTCCCGATCAATAAGCATCTGTGGACGAGCTCATTCATTTTGCTGACCGGCGGTATGGCTTTTCTTTTTCTCGCTCTCTTTTACTGGACAATTGATATCCTGGGCTATCGCAAATGGGCCTTCTTCTTTAAAGTAATCGGGATGAATTCGCTGGTGATTTATTTGGGGATGCGTTTTATTGACTTCGATTATAGTTCAAGATTGTTGTTTGGCGGATGGTATATGCACGTAGCAGAAAAATATCAGCCGGCGCTTAATGCATTGGGATCGCTTATCCTGGTTTGGTTATTGTTATACTTCTTGTATCGAAAAAAGATATTTATCCGCGTGTAGGGTAATCCATATTGTTCCGGCGTGTAAATGGCTTTACCTTTGATGGATCTATTTGTTATCATTCAAAAACTTAGATTATGCGGCCACTCGTTTCTGATTATGATTCCCACTTTGAAGATTATGTATCCTTAATAAAGAGTGATGATATCCGGCAGGTATTAGCGGACAGTCTTCCTGACTTAGAGAAATTTCTGCAGGCGATTCCTGAACATAAAAGTGATTTCGCTTATGCCGAAGGGAAATGGACGGTGAAAGAAGTGTTGCAGCATGGTATTGACTCGGAAAGAGTGTTTGCTTATCGCGCTATGTGTATCGCACGCGGAGAGCAGCAATCGCTTCCGTCCTTTGATGATAAACTGTATGCAAGTAATGCTTCTGTGCAACACCGTTCTCTGAGGGATCTGTCTGAGGAGTTGCTGGTACAAAGAAGATCATCCATATTGCTGTTTAAATATTTTACCGACGACAGGTTGCAGGCAAGAGGACTTGCCAGCGGAAAGCCCGTCACCGTACTGGCCATGGGTTATATTTTAGCCGGTCACTGGCAGCATCATCAGCATATACTAAGAGACAGGTATTTGGTCTGAAGAGCTTATCGCAGATATCTCTTCCCGAACGTAGCCTAATATTTTCTGTGCCTGTTCAGGATCAAAATCGGCGTGCTGAATCTTTTTGACACCTAATTTGGAAAGTTCTATGTGAATATCGGGTTCTATATGATGATTAGAGAGGCAAGCCTTTGCGCATGCTAAGGGGCAGCCATCCAGCACAATGATTTTCCTTTTGGACAAGGCTGTTCTGACCAGTTTTTTTACATTGCCGCCTACTCCAACGATGCAGGACATTTCAGCATCTCCGGCGCGGTCGGCGCGTACGGCGATATAATTGGCCATTTGTGCTGCACTTGAACATCCGGAGCAGGAGTAGATCAGAGGTTTGTATGTATTATTCATTGCTATTATTCCGTATTTTTTTTGCAAACAAATCTATTGGTTTCATGAAGGATGATAGCAGCCGTGAAAGATTAAATGCTTTGATAAGTGTGTTTTCGTAATTTTCGGGTGTTGGTGAGATGAATTTGTGAGAGTTATATCTTTGCAGGCTAATAAAGGGAAATTGATCCCCTGACTCCGATAACAACGTATCTGTTCGCCCATGTTCATTTTTAAGGATTTTACTTTTGATGCCGCTCACTTACTCCCCAATGTGCCTACGAATCATAAATGCGCAAATCTGCATGGGCATACCTATCGTCTCCGGGTGGTTTTGGAAGGAGTGCCGGACGGTGAATTAGGCTGGGTGATTGATTTTGGCGAGATAAAGCGAAACGTAAAGCCTTTGCTGGATCGGTTAGATCATAAATATCTCAACGACATTAAAGGGCTGGAGAATCCCACCTGTGAGTTGCTGGCGGTGTGGATATGGAATCAGCTTAAGCCCCGCCTTCATGCGCTGGCTCGGGTAGAACTTCAGGAAACGCCTACCAGTGGCGTCATTTACGATGGTAAATAAGGGAGCGCAGCGGGCGGACGACTGGATCCGGCTTTCTGTTGGGGTCTTTTTCACTTCTATAAATTGTCTCCACTTTTCCACGTTTATTTGTATTTTACTTCCTTAATTGTTACAAAACTGACACATGACTGTATCTTCCCAACTGAATCGCAGTCTCGGATTGCGGGTAGCCATTATTGTAGTGATGAGTAATATCATTGGATCGGGCGTATATAAAAAAGTCGCACCGATGGTGGGAGAGCTTCATTCGTCGGGGTGGGTATTGATTTGCTGGCTACTGGGAGGACTCATTACGCTGATGGGAGCGCTCTGCAATGCGGAGATTGCCAGTATGCTTGCCGATACAGGTGGGGAATATACTTACTATAAAAAAATATACGGACGCTTCTTTTCTTTTTTATACGGATGGTCCAATTTCGCGGCTATTAAAACAGCAGCCATCGCGAGCATCGCTTATGTTTTCGCGCAGTCTTTTCAAAGTATGGTGCAGTTGCCGCCTATATTATCCTCCTGGTCGGATTGGCATATCGGCGGAATTTTTTATCCCTTCGAGGGATTTGAGGTCAAACTGGTGGCGATATTGCTGATTGCATTACTTACCTGGGTCAATACTACGGGATTAAAAACCGGGGCAGGTCTGAGTACGGTGCTTATGATTTTGGTAGTTGCCGGTATTTTGCTGATAGTTGGTTTTGGATCGTCGAGTCCCGAGGCTCAGTTGTCTTCCGCATTTAGCCTTGAGACGCCGCCGGCTAAACCGGTAACTGTGAGCGCGGTATTTACTGCCATGTTGGCCGCATTCTGGGCCTATGAGGGCTGGAATTCGGTGGGATTTATCGGGGGTGAAATCAAAAACCCAAACCGGAATGTTCCTTTGAGTATCACCATCGGTTTGTTATTGGTTATCTCTTTATACTTTATCGTAAACATGACCTATTTAGCTGTTATGCCCATACAGGATATGGAGATAGTGAACAGTAATACCAATCAAATTGCAGCGATAGAAGTGATGCGGGTATTTTCGGGAAGCACCGGAGTATTTCTTATTTCGATTCTCATATTATTGACCACGCTGGGTTGTACGCATGCAACGATCCTGAGCAATGCACGTACCTATTATGCTATGTCGAATGAAAAATTGTTTTTCCGCTGGATCGGTAATTTGAACAAGGCGAAAGTGCCGGGTAATTCTTTGTGGTTCCAATGTATCTGGGCGGGCTTGCTCGTATTGTCCGGCACTTTTGATCAATTGACGGATATGCTGATTTTTGCTGCTTTCATTTATTATGGGGCTACCACACTCGGCGTATTTATTTTGAGAAAAAAAATGCCCGATGCCTCCCGGCCGTATAAAGTGTGGGGCTATCCCGTGGTGCCGGCACTGTTCATTTTGTTTTGTGTCATTCTGGTAGTCAATACCCTCATCCAGCGGCCAAGAGAAGCCGGTATAGGGCTGGCATTGATTTTATTAGGTGTACCGTTGTACGGATGGTTCAACAGGCGAAAGAAAAATTGATATAACAATTCCTGTACTGATTGTTTAGGTGTCAGGCAACAACCGCGACCGGCAGGCAGAAATAGGAAAGCAATTTATAGTTAGAAAGGGGCGACGGCTATTTTGCAAAAACTATTTGCAGACCTTTTTACATTCATTTCCCGAACATCCTCTCTAAGTAATCCCGCTTAAATGCAATGTAGGTGGGATTTCCCGAAGGCGTTATATTGGGCTGACTGCAGGCAAACAACTGTTCGGCTAACAACTTCATCTCTTTCTGCGACAATCCTTTTCCGGGTTTAATGGAATGTTGCCAGGCCATGCTGCGAATTAGCTTTTCCCGCTTTGAAAACCGGACTTCGCTGCTGAAGTGCTTGTATTGTTCAAGCATCTGTTCAATGGCGCGTTGCTCATTTCCCTGTTCCACATCAGCCGGCGTACCCTGGATGACAAAACTATCTTTACCAGAGGACTCAATTTCATAACCCAATAATTTTAAATCGGGTAAGAGATCAAGCAGCAGAATAGCATCAGCGGTGGACAGCGGGACGGTTAAAGGAAACAAACTGCGCTGGGTGGCGATGGGCTTTTCTTTTGCAACATGGACATAGCGTTCATAGAGGATTCGCTCGTGAGCCGCCTGCTGGTGAATCAACAGGAAGCCCTGATTAGTTGGCGCCACCAAATACGTGAAATGGATTTGGTATAGGTCCGCATCTTCTAATATTTTTAAAGCCTGCCCGGAGGGAGAAGCCGTAGCAAAGGAAGAAGGCGATTGTTCATATTCTAACTTATCGGTATTAATATCGTCAGCCGGAGAACAATCTTTTTCGCGTGCGGGAAAAAAGTCTTTCCAATGTTTCAGGTCGCTCTTGCTTTCAATAAAGTGAGCCTGATTTTTTTGTGTGAAAGTCTGGTACAACGAGGATGCGGCTGTTTGTTCCTTTTTCGCT
>JACFNM010000236.1 GCA_019454915.1 Chitinophagaceae bacterium | reverse complement strand
GGCAGAAAATTAGCCGGGGAAAAATTAGACGGAAACAAACAGTAGTAAGAAAATCTTTCTTTTAAGCTTTTTTAAACAGTAACTTGGGCGCCTGAATATCCATTTGTCAGCAAATTAATCAGATGAAAAAACGAATTGCCATATTTGGTTCAACCGGTTCTATCGGTACGCAGGCGTTGGAAGTAATCAGCTCTAACGAGGATAAATTTGAAGTGGAGATATTAACCGCACATTCTAACGAAAAGCTGTTGATTGAGCAGGCGAGGAAGTACAAGCCCAATGCGGTAGTGATCGTCAATGAAAAGAAATATACTACGGTAAAGGATGAGTTAGCCGGAACAGATGTAAAGGTGTTTGCCGGGGAAGCGTCTTTGGAGGAAGTGGCTGCCTTTGATACCTATGATATGATGCTGGCTGCCATAGTAGGATTTGCAGGTTTAAAATCGACTTTAAAATGTATAGCATCCGGCAAGCCGGTAGCGCTGGCAAATAAGGAGACGCTGGTGGTGGCGGGGGATATTGTGATGCAAAAGGCGGTGAAGAAAAGAGTACCGGTCATTCCGGTAGATTCGGAACACTCCGCTATCTTTCAATGTTTACTGGGAGAAACCCGGAACAAGATTGAAAAGATTATCCTCACCGCTTCCGGAGGGCCTTTTTTGGGCAGAAAACCGAATTTCCTGGTGAATGTGAAGAAAGAGCACGCTCTGCAGCATCCCAATTGGACTATGGGAGCGAAGATATCGGTGGATTCAGCTACACTAATGAACAAGGGATTGGAAATGATAGAAGCGCGGTGGTTGTTTAATCTGCAACCGGAGCAGATTGAGGTCATTGTTCATCCCGAAAGCATCATTCATTCTATGGTACAGTTTGAAGACGGAAGCATCAAAGCGCAAATGGGACCACCCGACATGAAGCTGCCCATTCAATATGCACTGGCCTTTCCCCAGCGTATTCCTAATGATTTTCCCCGCTATGATTTCACCCGGTCTGACGGGCTGCACTTTGAAAAGCCCGATATAAAGACTTTTCGCAATCTTGCCCTGGCCATCCAGGCGCTCCAAAAAGGGGGTAATGTGCCCTGTGTGCTTAACGCGGCCAATGAGATCGCGGTGTATGGATTCCTGCACAACCGCATAGGGTTCCTGGATATGATGGAGATAGTGGAAAGAGCGATGGACAAGATACCTTTTATAGAAAAACCTACTTTGGAAGAATATTTTGAGAGCGATGCCGCAGCGCGTAATTTTGCCGCTTCTTTAATCCATATTTAACAATGTTAAAACGGCAAATGAAAGAGAAATATTCGTTATTGCCGTTTCAAACGTCATAAGAAAGCACTCATAAATTTAGAAGATGGTATTATTAGCGATCAATTGGTCATCAGTGGGTTTACAGGCTGCACAATTAATTTTGTCTCTTTCTATACTGGTTATCATTCACGAGTTAGGGCATTATCTGACTGCCAAATGGTTTAAGTGCAGGGTGGAAAAATTCTATCTCTTCTTTGATCCCTGGTTTTCGTTGTTTAAGAAAAAGGTGGGCGAAACCGAATATGGCGTAGGATGGCTCCCTTTGGGCGGCTATGTAAAAATTGCCGGAATGATAGACGAGAGTATGGATAAGGAGCAGATGAATAGACCGGCACAGCCATGGGAATTCCGCAGTAAACCGGCTTGGCAGCGGCTGATTATTATGGTAGCCGGCGTAACGATGAATATTCTCCTGGCCTTTTTTATATATAGTATGATTCTTTTCGTGTGGGGTGAAAAGAAAGTACCGGTGGACTCCATGAAATATGGATTGGCATTCAGGGACAGCTTGATGCTTGACCTCGGATTCAAAAACGGGGATAAAATCCTGGCGGTTGACGGTCAGTCCATAGGAGACTATAACGATATCGTAAAGAAATTAATTCTTGGAAATCAGGTCAGTATAGAGCGGGACGGAAAGCGGGAGTCTATTAATCTGCCGGTGGACCTGATAGGTAAACTGGTTGAAAAGAAACGCAGCCGTACCCCGCTGCTTGAACCCCGCATTCCGGTGATAGTGAGTGAACTGGCGGAATCCGGTAATGCCCAAAACGCGGGAATAGTAAAAGGCGATCAGATTATTGCCGTGGATGGAGCATCCGCCGTATTTTTTGATGAGCTGAAAAATGAGCTCGCCGCTCACAGGAATCAAACCGTGCAGGTGACATTGAAAAGAGGAGAGGATACGCTATCACTGCCCACCACAGTGACGGAAGACGGCACCATCGGTTTCTACCCGGTTAGTACCATCACGGATTTAGATAGCATGGGTGTTTTAAAATTGCAACAAACCAGGTATGGGTTTATAGAAGCTTTTCCGGCAGGGGTTAAAATGGCAGGAGAACAACTGCAGTTTTATATTGACCAGTTTAAGAAAATTCTGTCTCCCAAAACCGGGGCATACAAAGGAGTTGGCGGATTTAAGGCCATGGGCTCCATATTCCCGGACAATGTGTGGGACTGGGAATCTTTCTGGCGAATAACCGCTTTCTTTTCTATTATTCTGGCTTTTATGAATTTATTACCGATACCGGCGTTGGATGGAGGCCATGTTATGTTCACGCTGTACGAAATGATTTCCGGCAGGAAGCCCAGTGACAAGTTCCTGGAATATGCGCAGATTGCCGGGATGATTATCCTCTTCGGATTGCTTCTTTATGCCAATGGGAATGACTGGTTTGGATGGGGGAGAGGGAAATAATGTGATAATGTGAAAATTTGAAAATTTGATAATGGAGAAATGTGGGAAATGTGAGAATGTAGTGAATTTGAGAATGTGGTGATTTGAAGATTTGAAAATGGGGTGACGGACGCGGTCAGTACCGAAGGTCAAATCGCATTTGTGTGAATGTGGGAAATGTGAGAATATTCGAAGATTAGGTGAGTAGTGAGTGGGGTTGATTGCCATTATTCCTTAGTTTTTTTCTAACAAAGTAATCTTGTCCCTTAATTACCGTTAAATGCGTCTCCACAGTGTGGTTAGTTGGTTTATTTTTGTAGCTTTGTAGCTGCTTTTTGGGAAGATAATGTGTATTCATTTTCAAATTACCACATCTTCAAACCAGCCTGCCGGCTGGCAGGTTTTCAAATTACCCCGGGGCTGACCGGTTTTGACAGCAAAGTTCTTTGTACGTATAAGCATGCGGTGCGTTGGATAATTAGCACCCTAATCTGAATATTCAACAATTTAAATGGCAATACACAGTATGCCATGGCTGCCTAATCAGTGATTAGTTAGTCATTCGGGCCGCCGTCCGGGTCAGTTCTGTTACCAAGGGCCGCCGCCGACTTAAAAAGAAAACGGAATGCGGCTATATCAGGCTGTGCGTGTAGCCTAAGACTATACAGCTAAGAGATGGATCGGTATGTTGATGTCCTGTTTATCTCCGACAATTAATCATCAAATAAGCATGTAGAAGGCGTATGGCGGATTTGTTTGGACCAGGGTTCGAATCCCTGCAGCTCCACCAACGATAGCATTAGTGGGGAACTCCCCACTAATGCTAATTATCTCTCCCGACAATTATCTCTTCCCGATTTTTTTATTAACTTGAAGGAGAATCACGATCCGGTTTTTTAATTGGATAATAATAAAATGATCATGTTATGAAGGCGGTGGAATGTAGACTCCCTAAAGAGTTTGATAAATCCTTTATTGTATTCAGGGAAAGAGGTTGTTTTTTTCCTGTTCCCTGGCATTATCATCCGGAGTATGAACTGGTGCTGGTAACCCGCAGCACGGGGAGAAGGATGGTGGGCGATCACATCGGCTACTTTGACAGGGGAGACCTGGTACTTATGGGGCCCATGCTTCCCCACGTGTGGATAAATGACAATGAATATATAAATGGCACCAACAAGGAAGGCGCAGACGCTATAGTGGTTCAGTTTGTTGAAGATTTTTTGGGAGACCGCTTTTTTGAATTACCTGAAATCGGAAGTCTTAAGAAAGTGCTTGCCTTATCCCGTTATGGACTGGAGATAGTAGGAGAGACAAGAAAGGATATAGGAAAGTTAATGACGCAAATGCCGCGCGCCGGCGGTTTAAAGAGACTAAGCCTGTTGCTGGCCATCTTTGATTTATTATCGGAAACGAGGGAGTATAATATGCTCGCGAGTCCGATTTATGCAGACACTACCTCCCACCGCGAGTCGGACCGTTTCAGTAATATCACAGAGTACATTATGAAGAATTTTGATGGTGAAATCAGTTTGAACCAGGTGGCTGCTGTCGCTAATATGGCGACCACTACTTTTTGTAATTTTTTTAAGGAGCATTATCGCGTGACTTTTATGGAGTATGTTACTGAGATCAGAATTGGTCACGCGTGTAAGTTATTGAGCGACCCTTCTAAAAATATAGTGGAAGCCGCTTACGAAAGTGGTTTTAATAACCTTGCGAACTTCAACCGGCAATTTAAGAAGTTGAAAAACATGACACCTTCTGATTATAGACGCATGATCGAGATATAATTCCCGCAAAATAGTCAGTATATCTTTCCTTTACAGTCCTCCTATACCAGGATGACAGGTAGTTTTTACCAGATTATCCCCAGGAAACATGAATCTCATTAGCAAATCTTTAATCGTCTTCTTTGTATCGGCCGGTTGCTTCTTTTACTCCGCTCATTCCTCTGCGCAGTCTGTTCAGCTTAAAAATGCCGTCGTACTGACTTCCGCCTCGGTTCCGGCGCCTATGCACGAAACCGTATATAAAATTATCCGGGAAGAAATAGCCGCGCGGTCCGGGATGCAGTTGAAACGGGCAGATAAATGGCCTTCAAAGCAGACGCCGGTTATTGCCATTGCGCTTTCTTCTGATAAAGAACTTTTGGGCGTTACCGTACCGGTGATTGATAATGAAAGCAGTGCGATGTTCTTACCGGAGGGATTTCGTGTGGTAAGCGGGCAAATCAATCAGCAGCATATTATCTGGATTATCGGTGCAGACAGCCGCGGTGTATTATTTGGCGCCGGTTGGTTACTAAGAAATCTGCGTTGGGGTAATCGTTTCATCACGTTAAATGGCCCGGTTGACGAGGTCTCCTCTCCGGATTATCCTATACGAGGTCATCAGTTAGGATACAGAACGACTGCTAATTCTTATGATGCGTGGACGCCTGAACAGTTCGAGCAATATATCCGTGATTTGACCATTTTCGGTACCAATTCGATTGAAGGTATTCCTTTTCATGAGGACGATGAGCCAAGTCCTCATTTTAAAATTCCGGCAGCGGAGATGAGGATTAAACTCAGCGAAATTTGTCGATCCTATGATTTAGATTACTGGGTTTGGACGCCGGCTACTTTTGATTTGAAAGATAAGGATAAGCGGAAAGCAGAGCTGGAAATGCATGAAGCGTTTTACAAGGCTTGTCCCAGGTTGGATCACATCTTCTTTCCCGGAGGAGACCCCGGAAATAATCACCCGTCAGAGGTAATGCCTTTTCTAAAGGATTTACACGAGCGGCTGATTAAATATCACCCCAATGGAAAAATCTGGATTTCTCTTCAGGGATTTAATGAAGAAGAAGTGGATTATTTCTATCAGTATCTCAAGAAGAATCAGCCTGCCTGGTTAGAAGGCGTTGTCACCGGCCCGGGAAGTCCGCCTGTCGCAGAAACTCGTTTTAGATTACCTTCTCAATTCAAACACAGGCAATATCCGGACATTACTCATTCTGTCCGTTGTGAATTTCCTGTTACCCAATGGGATCAGGCTTATGCGCTTACTCTGGGGAGGGAATCGGTGAACCCGCGTCCAATCGCTTTTTCTAAAATTCAGCGAACGCTTGGCGTTTTTACAGACGGGTTTGTATCCTATTCGGATGGCGCACATGATGATATAAACAAAGTAATCTGGAGTACCGGAGGATGGGACAAGAGAAAGAATATTAACGAAGTTCTCGAAGAATATGTTCGATACTTTTTCAAATCTGGTATAGAAAAAGAAGTCAGTGCCGGCGTTCTTGCTTTAGAACAAAACTGGAAGGGCCCTCTGGCAGAGAATGGAGGAGTGGAAGCTACCTTTTCGTTTTGGAGAAATTTAGAAAAGCAAAATCCGGAACTGCTGAGGAACTGGCGCTGGCAGATGCTTTTACTGAGAGCTTATTATGATACCTATACGAGAAGGAGGCTAATCTACGAGCAGGAACTGGAACAAAGAGCCAATTCCATTCTCGCGGCTTCAAAACCGGCTGATTTTATGAGTGCGATGGATTCCGCCTTGGACATCGTGAACCAGGCCGACAAAAAGCCTATATCACCTGAGTTGAGAAAAAGAATAGTGGATTTGTGCGGGATGCTGTATGAATCTGTTGGTTTGCAAACCAGTGTTCCTAAATATAAGGCTAATGGTTATGAACGGGGCGCTGTGCTTGATTTTGTGGATTATCCCTTGAATAACCGGTGGTGGCTGACAGACGAATTTGAAAAGATCAGGAAGATGAAGGATCGAGCGGAAGCATACCAACGGTTG
>JACFNM010000235.1 GCA_019454915.1 Chitinophagaceae bacterium | reverse complement strand
AACGGGCTACCTGAAGCCTACTTCCGGAGAGGTGAAAGTATGTGATTTGGATATTTCAGAAAGCCTGCCGGAGATTAAGAAAAAAGTCGGATATCTTCCCGAATCCAATCCGCTATACACGGATATGTATGTGAGAGAGTATCTTGGTTTCATGGCTTCTGTTCATCGGCTCCCGGATCAAAAAGCGGCGGTGAACAAAGCCATAGATATGGTGGGATTGGATCCGGAGCAGAAAAAAAAGATAGGACAATTATCCAAAGGGTATAAACAAAGGGTGGGATTAGCTGCGGCTTTGATTTATGATCCGGAGGTACTTATTTTAGATGAGCCGACAACAGGACTTGATCCGAACCAGATTGTCGAAATAAGAGAGGTGATTCGGGAGCAGGGGATGAATAAAACGGTATTGTTCTCTTCCCATATTTTACAAGAGGTAGAAGCCGTCTGCGACCGGGTTATCATCATAAATAAGGGGAAATTGGTAGCAGACGATACGTTAAGTGCATTGCAGGGTGGTAAGAGCCCGATACAATCCATACTGGTTGAATTCGCCCATCCGGTAGAAGCAGACATGTTTGCGGCGGTTTTTCGACAGGGCCAGATTCAAAAATTGTCTGAAACGAAGTATCAGTTTTCTTCCGATAACTCAGAGCAGCTCCGTAAGCAGTTAAGAGATCTGGCGATGCAGCATGATTTGGACATCACGGCGATGCAAACGGAAACACAAAGCCTCGAAACCATCTTTAAGGAACTTACCACAGGAATATGAACAGAAAACGGCCTTTGTTTTGCAGGCAACCCTGAAAACCGTTTCTTTGCAAAAAATACGTTTAAATAAATATTATATGAGCTTTATATCAGATGTTCACGCCAGACAAATATTAGACAGTCGTGGTAATCCTACGGTTGAAGTAGATGTTATAACCGAAGATGGCTTTTTGGGAAGAGCGGCCGTTCCTTCCGGAGCCTCCACCGGTAAGCACGAAGCGGTGGAATTGAGGGATGGTGACAAGAGTAAGTACCACGGTAAGGGAGTGTTGAAGGCAGTCAGTAACGTAAATGATATTATCGCTCAGCAGATAATAGGTGTAGACGTAACGAGCCAATCGCTGATAGACAACCTCCTGATTAAAGCAGATGGCACCGAAAATAAGGCAAAGCTGGGCGCCAACGCTACGCTTGCCGTGTCAATGGCGGTGGCAAAAGCGGCAGCGTTAGAGAGTAATTTACCATTATATCGCTATTTGGGCGGGGTGAATGCCTCTGTTTTACCGATGCCTCTGATGAACATATTGAATGGTGGCGTTCATGCGGATAATAAGATTGATTTCCAGGAATTTATGATTATTCCGGTTGGAGCGCCTTCTTTCAGTGAAGGGTTGCGGTGGGGTGTTGAAGTGTTTCACAACCTGAAATCCGTATTAAAGAAGAAAGGATATAGTACAAATGTGGGAGATGAAGGAGGTTTTGCGCCGGATATTCAAAGCAATGAAGAAGCTATAGAAACCGTGTTACAGGCTATAGAAGCAGCCGGCTATCAACCGGGCAGCCAGATAGCCATTGCAATGGACGCCGCCAGCACGGAAATGTATGATGAATCGTCCAAATCCTACAAGTTCTATAAGAGCAGTGGCAAAACCATCAGCAGCGATGAAATGGTAGCCTATTGGAGCGACTGGGTTAAGAAATATCCTATTGTTTCTATAGAAGACGGAATGGCGGAAGATGATTGGGAAGGTTGGAAAAAACTGACGGATCAAATAGGGGCTGGCTGCCAGTTGGTGGGGGATGATTTATTTGTTACCAATGTAAAAAGATTACAAAAAGGAATTGATGAAGGAATTGCTAACAGCATATTAATTAAGGTGAACCAGATCGGTACCGTTACGGAAACCATCAATGCGGTGCAATTGGCTCAGTCTCATGGGTATACTACCATCATGAGCCATAGAAGCGGGGAAACGGAAGATACGACCATCGCGGATCTGGCTGTGGCATTGAATTGCGGTCAGATTAAGACCGGTAGCGCCTCCCGCACCGACCGGCTGGCCAAGTACAATCAACTGATAAGGATAGAAGAAGCTTTAGGCGAGAACGCAGTTTATCCGAACGGAAAGCGTATTTTTGAAAGAAAGTAGTTGCCACTGCCCGGAAAGGCATTACCCGGTCTACCATGAAATTTCTTCAGCACATACCCTCCTGGTTAAAGAATAAGTATCTGCTTAGTCTTGCGGTTTTTTCCGTCTGGCTGATTTTTTTTGACCACAATGATCTCTTTCTGCAGGTGGAGCGAACAAAAGAGTTGAAGCAACTGGAAAAGGGTAAGGACTATTACTCAAAGCAAATTGAATCAATTCGTAAAGAACTCAGGGAATTGGATGCTAATCCCGCATCGCTGGAAAAGATAGCGAGAGAGAAGTATTTGATGAAAAAAGAGGGGGAGGATATTTTTATTATAGAGGATAAATAATCTTAAAAACTTTTTTGGATTACCACAATATCTCTTTTAAGTACCCGTTTAATATGGGTATATTTATTCCCTCCCCTTGACTGACTCTGGAAAACGCCGTTAATCCGTATTGTTATCTGAATATCCTAAAAACCGTAGAATTAAGATTTTTGTGAATTCTAAAAGAATGACATATGGATATTTATACGCCTGAAAACATGATACGTTATTTATACAATGAAACCTCTCCGGAGGAGAGTGCAGCAATGCGGTTGGCTTTAGAATCAGACTGGGCCCTGCGGGAAAAGTTTGAGATTCTGAAAAACGCCGTGGAAGGTCTGAATACAATCCATCGCTCTCCCCGCGCCTCCGTTATACAGTCCCTGCTTCAATATGCCGGTGTTAGTAAAGAAGTTGAGCAGCCTTAAAGGACTTTAGATTTTACGGCATATCTTTATAAGCATCAGCTTATTACATAATGACACAGAAGGAAAGATATGCTTTTACTTTAGACTGGTTTCAACGAAATGCACCAAACGCTGAAACAGAACTGATTTACGATAATCCTTATCAACTGTTAGTGGCGGTTATCTTGTCCGCGCAGTGTACGGATAAGCGGGTTAATATGACTACGCCGCTGCTGTTCGAAAAATACCCCGGCATACCTGAACTCTCGGGGGCAGATTACGACGAACTCTTTTCCTGTATAAAAAGTATATCCTATCCCGGCAACAAAACGAAGCACCTGATTGGCATGGCAAAAATGCTGATGGAGAGATTTGGCGGTGAGGTGCCACTGACTGTGGACGAATTGATGCAGCTTCCGGGCGTAGGCAGAAAAACGGCTAACGTAATTACTTCGGTTGTAGATAAGCAGCCCAATATGGCGGTTGACACTCACGTCTTTCGCGTGGCAGCAAGAATCGGGCTGACACGAAATGCAAAAACTCCACTCGCTGCCGAAAAACAACTCGTAAAAAATATCCCCACCGAATTAATCTACAAGGCTCATCACTGGCTCATTTTGCATGGTAGATATATATGTGTGGCGCGAAATCCTAAATGTGACATTTGTGGCTTACGACCGGTTTGTAAATACTACAGCAAGTGTGTGGCTCCCAAGACTACAGCCAAATCAGAAATGCCTTCAAAGCCTAATCGTAGCCGCGTGACACGGTCCTGAGTCTCACATCTCAAATATCAAATCCCAAATCAAATCGCTGGTCGGACTATGAATGCGTTTACTTACTCAGGTGCATGCTCCTTTCTTTATACAAAGTCCTGAAATAAGGATCGCGCAGGTCTTTAATAAAGCGGATGGCCTCGCCGGTAGATTTCATTTCAGGGCCCAATTCTTTATTAACCCCCGGAAATTTATCGAAACTGAATACCGGTTCTTTGATGGCAAATCCTTTCAGCTTCTTTTCAAATTTCAGGTCTTTCAGTTTAACCTCGCCTAACATAACTTTGGTAGCTATGTTCAGATAGGGTATTTGATAGGCCTTTGCAATAAAAGGCGTAGTACGGGATGCCCTGGGATTCGCTTCAATAACATAAACAACCCCGTCTTTTATGGCGAATTGTACATTGATGAGTCCTTTGATATTAAGCGCCCTGGCAATTCTCTCAGCATAGGTCTCCATGGTGGTCACTTCCAAAGGGCTAAGATTAAATGCAGGGAGAACCGCATTGCTATCGCCACTGTGGATACCTGCGGGCTCTATGTGTTCCATTACGCCCATCACGTGGAAAGTTTCTCCGTCAAATATGGCATCAATTTCCGCTTCCTGGCACCGGTCCAAAAACTGGTCTATCAGAATCTTATTGCCGGGAAGGTGTTTTAATAAACTCAACACACCTTTTTCAAGCTCTTCATCATTCAGCACGATGCGCATCCTCTGTCCGCCCAATACGTAGCTGGGGCGAACGAGTACCGGATAACCGACCTCTCTCGCTATCTCAATGGCTTCATCTGCATTATAAGCAGTACCGTATTTGGGATAAGGTATGCCTAATTCCTTCAGCTCATCACTAAAGCGTCCGCGATCTTCCGCAATATCCATACTGTCAAAAGAAGTTCCTATGATGCGGATGCCTTCTTCATGTAATCGTTTTGCTAATTTCAGCGCTGTCTGCCCTCCCAATTGTACGATAACACCTACCGGCTGTTCATATTCGATGATCTCCCACAGGTGTTCCCAGAATACAGGTTCGAAGTAGAGTTTATCTGCCACGTCAAAATCCGTAGAGACGGTTTCCGGATTGCAGTTAACCATGATGGCTTCGTAACCACATTCCTTAATAGCCATTAAGCCGTGCACGCAACAATAGTCGAATTCAATACCCTGCCCGATGCGATTAGGCCCGGATCCCAATACAATAACAGATCCTTTACTATTTTTTGAGCCGGATTTCTTCGCGGAATGTACGATACTCTCATTGTGTACGATATCACTATGGTTATTTTCAGAAAAAGACGGCGACTCGAAACTTGAATAGAAATAGGGGGTTTCGGCTTCAAACTCAGCAGCGCATGTATCTACCATTTTGAACACCCGCAGCAGTCCCATTTTCTTACGACGCTCAAAAATATCTTCTTCTTTGCCGTCTTTCATGATCCGGCAAATTTGTTCATCACTAAAGCCGTTCCGTTTTGCTTCAATCAATAATTCGTCCGGCAATAATTCGCGGTTATTGTACTGGGCTATCTTCTTTTCTATATTTACGATGTCCTGAATTTGATAGATGAACCAGCGGTCAATTCCCGTAGTCTCACATATGGTTTTTACGCTAACACCCATCATGAGTGCGTCTTTGATACGGAATATCCGGTCCCACTTTGGCGTCTTGAGGTACTCTACCACTTCCTCGGGTCGCATCATACTCTTACCGTAATAACCCAGTCCCACAGCTTCATTCTCCAGGCTCTGACAGGCTTTCTGGATTGCCTCGGTGAAGCTGCGCCCGATAGCCATTACCTCTCCTACCGATTTCATCTGCAATCCCAGGGTGTCGTTAGCTCCTTTGAATTTGTCAAAATTCCAGCGGGGCATTTTTACAATCACATAATCCAATGTCGGTTCGAAATAGGCGGACGTGGAGTGCGTGATCTGGTTCTTCAGTTCATCCAGGTTGTATCCGATGGCCAGCTTAGCGGCAATCTTGGCAATAGGATAACCCGTTGCTTTAGACGCCAGTGCCGAAGAACGACTTACCCGCGGATTAATTTCTATAGAAATAATCTCTTCTGTTTCCGGATTGAGCGCAAACTGGATATTACAACCGCCGGAAAAATTTCCCAGGTCCCGCATCATTTTAATGGAGGTATTCCGCATCAGTTGGAAAGCCGTATCACTTAATGTCATCGCGGGAGCTACGGTGATGGAATCTCCCGTATGAATTCCCATGGGGTCAAAGTTCTCCACCGTGCAGATGATGGCAACATTATCCGCATTATCGCGAAGGAGTTCCAATTCAAACTCTTTCCATCCCAGTACCGCTTTCTCCACCAATACCTCATGAATAGGCGAGGCGGACAGTCCTCTCTCAAGCGCCTCATCTAACTCTTCTTTATTGTGCACAAAGCCGCCTCCGGTTCCGCCGAGTGTATAGGAAGGACGAATGACCAGCGGGAAGCCTATTTGCTGAGCTACCTCCTTGCCTTCTAAAAAAGAGTTGGCTATTCTTGCCGGCGCCACAGGAACGCCCAGGTTGATCATCCATTCACGGAAAAGCTCCCGGTCTTCTGCTTTGTCTATGGCTTTAATATCTACGCCAATTAGCCGGACATTATAATTTTCCCATATCCCCAGGTCATTGACCTCTTTTGCGAGGTTCAATGCTGTTTGCCCTCCCATAGTGGGCAATACAGCGTCTATTTTGTTTTCTTCTAATATTCTCTCAATACTCTCCACCGTCAGCGGCAGCAGGTATACTTTGTCTGCCATGATCGGGTCGGTCATAATCGTAGCAGGGTTGCTGTTAATTAATATAACCTTCACCCCCTCCTCACGCAGGCTGCGGATCGCCTGGGTACCGGAATAGTCAAATTCACAGGCTTGTCCAATAACAATAGGTCCTGAAC
>JACFNM010000234.1 GCA_019454915.1 Chitinophagaceae bacterium | reverse complement strand
TCCAGTTTTCAGGTACTGCTGTTTGAGGTGCTCAAATCCTGATGATTTTTCCTGAACGTGTTTATTCTTCAACATCCAGTTAGAAACCACCGGAACAAAAGTCTGCGACAGGAAGAACGAGGCAATCATGGCAAAGCCAACGGCCAGCGAAAGAGGCAGAAACATGCTTTTGGTTACACCCTGCATAAAAAAGGAAGGAACAAAAACGGCAAGGATGCTTAAAAGGATGAGCAGTTCAGGGCCAAATATTTCTTTACACGCATCAATTATCGCCAGCGATTTTCGTTTGCCCATCTCCTGGTGCTGGTGTATATTTTCTATGGTTACGGTTGCCTGGTCCACCAAAATACCAACGGACAATGCCATTCCCCCCAGCGTCATGATATTCAGTGTTTGGCCGGTGAGGAAAAGTGCAATGGCTGCGGTGAGCAGCGCCAGAGGAATTGTGAGTATCACGATGATAGCGCTGCGCAAATCTTTTAGAAAAAGCAACACCATTAGTCCGGTCAGCAATGCGCCCAATCCGCCTTCAAACAAAAGGCTCAATAATGAATTCTTAACCAGCCCCGACTGGTCAAACTGGTACGACACTTTGATATCAGAGGGAATTGCATTCTGGAAATCCGGCAAGGCCGCCTTCACCTCCTTCACCACATCCCAGGTGGACGCAGTAGAACGTTTGGTAACCGGGATGAATACAGACCGCTTTCCATCGACTAACGCATAGCTGGAGGTGATGTCTGCTCCCATGCTAACGGTAGCAAGGTCTTTGATGAAAACAGTTGGGCCTGCCCCCAGCATCAAAGGGGTGTTGGCAATATTCTGAATGTCCTCAACCACACTGTTTTGCGGCACGATGTAGGTGCTATCGCCGATGCGCACATTTCCTGAAGGAGCAATTTTGTCTGTATTGATAAGCGCCTGCACTACTTTATCGGGCGACAGATTGTACTGGCGTATTCTCTCAGGGTTCACATCCACAATCACCGTTTTCTGATTTCCTCCGAATGGTGGTGGCGCCGATACGCCCGGCAGGGTAGCAAACATGGGGCGCACTCTGAACAGCGCCAGGTCTTGTATCTCGCCAAGCGACCGCGTATCGGATGTAAAAACAAGCTGCCCGACAGGAACGCTGCCCGCGTCAAAGCGGGTAATGAAAGGCGGCACCGTTCCGGGTGGCATAAAAGCACGCGCCCTGTTTACATAGCCCACTACTTCGGCCATGGCCTGGCTCATATCGGTACCCTCCTGAAAGGTTATTTTTATCACGTTGTTTCCCTGAATAGAACGGGAGTCCACAGATTTCACCCCGGTAACATACAGGAAATGGTACTCATAATAGGAAGACACAAAGCCTTCCATCTGCTGCGGAGATAAGCCGCCATAAGGTTGCGCCACATAAATGGTGGGCACTCCCATAGTGGGAAAAATATCAATCCTGGTATTTTTTATAGCCAGAAAGGAAAACAATCCGCTGGCAAGCGCCATTACAATTACAACAATGGGATTTCTCAGGGCTGATGATATCATTTTCATGTCTGCTCCTTATAGTTGGGTGGTGAAGATGGAAAGGTCGCCGGAGGCTACGGCCAGATTCAACAATGACTGCCACGCCTGCACATAGCTGCCATACACTTCTATCTCTGCATTGAGGAGATCGAATTGCCCTTGCACCAATTGCGTGTAGTCAATACGCCCCGCCTGATAGTTTGCCTGAAGGCTTTGATAAGCCACGCGGGCAGCGTTTAGTTTTTCGGGCGATTTTTTGGCTATCAGTAGATTTTGCTGAAGCGCTACCGTTGCTGATTTCAATTGGGCATTGAGGTCAATAGAAGTTTGCTTTAAAAGTTCTTCACTTCCGTTAAACAGATGTTCGTATTGTTGTTTTTGAATACTCCACCGCCTGTAGTCTAATAGTGGAAAACTAAACTGCAATCCCAGCCCAAAGTTATTACGTGATAAAGCCCAGCCGCTTTTTAAATTTGCTCCATCATTAATGCCTGAGCCCCGGCTGTAAGCAGTACCCCAAAAATCCAATTTTGGCGTCCAGGAATTCTTCACTTGCCTTTGTTCCGCAGCAGTCACTCCTTTCTGCGCATTGTAAAATTGATACAGGGGATGTTTGGTGATGTCTCCTGATGTGTCTGGTAATGCCGGTAGTCTTTTCAATAATGCGCTATCTGATAATAGCAGATGGTCTTCATTAAGCGATACAGCCATTTGTTGCAAGAGCGTAATTTGTTGCTGCCGGTACGACTTTTCGCTCCTGAGTTGGTCCATTTCGGCCTGTACCAACGTCGACTGAAACTGAACAGAATCTACCCCCGGCCTTAGCCCCGTTCTGCCCAATACAGCAGCCTGTTCCAGATTAATCTGCGTTCTTAATACGTTTCGGTGAAGACTGGCAATCGCTTTGCTGAGGTAGAGTAATTCAAGATAAGTATTGACGGCGGTATATTGGACGATGAATAACTGTTCGTTGTATTGACTGTTTGACAACTTAAACCGGCTCTTGGCTGTTTCTACCAATGCCCTGCGCTGCCCAAAGGTAAAGGGGTTCCATTTTGCTATCAACGAAAGTGCTGTGCCCGTGTACAATTTGTAACTATTTTCGGTTGTTACCGGACCGCTGATTGGCAGTAGCAATCCCGGATAACTCATGCCGCTGATGTTATTATCCGTAGCGAAGCCAGCCTGGTATCCCGCCGATAAATCCGGCATCAGCGTATTTTCAGCAAGCGCTATCTGTTGCTGTCCGGCCGCAGACTGTTCTTTGTGAAACTGAAGTTTGGGCAAATTTTGCCGAACTTTCTCAAGCACTGTATGAATTGAAATAGTATCAGCAGGTTGGGCGGTTAAAAAATAAGGAATAAAAAAAATGACAACTAAAATACAGGTGAGAAAACGGTAATTAAATAACCTCCAATAGATTTGATACATGAGTGGGCATTAAAATAATGCTCAAAGTAAATACAATGAGATGCCTGTGTCATGGTCTATTTGAAAAAATTATGGTACTTACGGTCTTCTGCGAAATGCATGAGGCGTGTCTCCGGTGTGCCGTTTGAAATATTTGACAAAATGGGAGATGTCTTTGAACCCCAGTCCAAAAGAGACCTCCGAGACGGTGTTGTCCGTATAAAACAACAGCCTTTTGGCCTCTGCTATCAGGTGTTCGCCTATTATCACCGATGCGGATTGACCGGATGATTGCCGGCAAATATGATTCAGATTTTGCGGGGTGGTATGCAACAACCCGGCATAATGCGATACACTATTCTTCAATTCCTCACTTTTACTCAATAATTCAATCAAAGATTGGTAAAGATTGTTGCGATAGGGCGAATTGATAATGTGCGGTTCAGCCGTTTCTACAATTTTGGAAAACAAGGCTTTTAATAATCCTTCAATCGTTGTAAAGTTATTTTCCCGGGTGAGCAGATTGAAGATAGTCTCTATTACGACAGTATCCTTTATTTTCAGAGATGAATAGCGACTTAATTCCGACAGCAGCTTTTTTAGTTCTTCATCATAGCTTTTATCAACCCAACCTTTTTTTATGATGGCAACATACCCATCAGGCAGCGTTTCGATATTCCAATGATGTACCTGTTCTTTTTTTACAAAAAATACAATCGGGGGTTCTATTTGAAAAGTGTTGCGATCAATGGAATGTATGCCGCTGCCTTTTGAGAGATAAATAATTTCCAGGTAGCTATTGTGTTTATGTGGCTCCGTCTTACGAATTTCTTTTCTAAAGGGAGAAACCTTAACCTGTTTATCTCTTTCGCTTTTGTCTTTTATGTTGATTTTAGATTGCAATGGATTTGTTTGTCGGTAAGAAGCGCCTGTTCTTTCAAAAACATAAATTGCCAATAACGCAGTCGCATCTTTAATTGTTTAACCGGATTCTTTTTCTCTATTCGAAATAAAACTACCGTTCCCGACAGGCAATAATACCTTAGCCAGGTTTGTAATCTGCTGTTGTTTTCCCAAAGGTTATTTTTTATTGTATACCTTATTCAAAATAGTTTTTATACAGTTCTAAACGATGAATCATTTCGGATGTCACCGCGCCCAGGCCTGTTGTGTCGGTTGCTTCTTTTAAAGCGTTGGTTTGTTTCAGCAAAGGAAGAAACCAGAGATGAAGCGCTGCATCTTCTTTCCCCTCCATCGTACATTCTTTTATCATTTTGTTGATGCCCGATGTAATATCATTACCAAAAGCATGATAATCATCTAATGTCCTTTTTGAGCTTTTAGAAAACTGATCACCTGTGGCAATAAGCGCTCCGGCGTTCTTATTGGTCGGCTCGTCGGCTTTCCATTTAGCGCCATTATTCAGTGTAAGGCTGTCTGCTGCCACGCTATCATGATCGTGGCTGTCGCCCGTTTCATGTTCGTGTGACTCGGTTGGCCCCCGCTCCTGATTTTTTTCAGATTGGTTGCATCCCTGTGCCAGAATAAAAATGGAAAATACCGCTATCGGCAGAACAAGTTTTAAGATATTCTTTTTCATAATAAATTATTTTTTTTAAATGTACAATTTAGTTTTTGAGTTTGAGATAAATAGTATTCGCCGGATCAAACTTTTTTAAAAGGGAAAGGTTTTGGCTCTTTCCCTGATTATTTAATTGTGTTACACGTTTCCATAAATATTAGACTCGCCGCCGTCAATAGCAATGGTTTGACCATTTACATAGGACGCATCCTCGCTCAATAAAAAGGCCACTACTTTGGCTACTTCACCCGGAATACCTAACCTTTTGGTTGGATTATGTTGTGCATATTCTGTCTCAGCCGCCTTGGGATTATCGGGATTTACCTGTTTGAATGCTTCTGCTACCATTGGCGTCAATATAGCGCCCGGTGCAATGGCGTTGGTGGTAATTCCATAACGGCCATATTTAAGAGCCGCATTTTTTGTCATACCGGATACAGCGTGTTTACTTGCCACATAAGGCATCTGATTTAACACGCCGCGAATGCCGCCAACAGAAGCAACATTTACAATGCGTCCGTACTGCTGCTTTTTCATTACCGGCAACACATACCTTAATCCGTAATAAACGCCCATCAGATTAATGTCAATCACCTTTTTGAAAACGCTGATGTCGTATTCGGCTATTCCGGCCTGTCTGCCTTCAATTCCGGCATTGTTGTAAAACCCATCGATTCTGCCAAATGTTTTCACCGTTTCCTCCACGTAATTTTTCACTGCCTCTTCGTCTGAAACATCAGCTACTATGGTGTAAATTTTCACGTTTGGAAACTCATGGCTGATTGCCGCTTTTGCCTCCCCCAGGCTTTTTTCATTGTAATCAACCAGCGTAAGATAAAATCTTTTTGACGCCAGTTCTTTGGCTGCTGCCAAACCCAATCCCATCGCCGCTCCGGTGATGATGAATACTTTGTTTTTTGAAGTATCCATGATATTTATTTTTTAGTTGATGAAATGATTTTTGCTATACACCAATTTTCACACTTGTCATAGACAGAGAGCCTCCCAACGGTTTGTCATTGAATAATGAAAGACTTTCAACCTGCCAGGCTACTCATTGCTTAGGACAAGGGCAAGGATAAAAAAGCTTTCGGGAAAATCTGTTCTGTAATAAATTGGAAAGAGAGAGGGGAAATTCTTTTCATTTAAGAATGCATTTGCAAAGAGTGACTCAAAATAACAAGCGCTGAAAGGGCAGGAAATTAAAATATATGGATCTGGAATATTTAAGGAAAACCGGTGTTATTTATCTCACAAAAAGATTAATTTCATGATATCAATTACGGCTTATTATGACTGCAATCATAATCAAGAGCTACGGAAATTGACTATATTTGGTTTTCAACTTTTGAAGATTATGATTCACTCCGTAGAATGAAAAAAATACCCGCCATATTGCTTTTGTCTGTTTACCTGTTTTCTACTACGGGTTTCAGCCAGATGCTTAAGTTGCCGGTGCTTATCCATCACTATTTTGAGCATATTCAGGAAGATGACGATATTTCTTTCATTGATTTCTTCTCTAAGCATTATACCGGCAAAATCAATCACCACCACCAGGGAAGTGAACAACAGGAACACAAAAATTTACCTTTTAAATCTGCTGATACCCATTTTTTACAAATAGCAGTTATTGTACAGCCTTACTTCTGTCAAACGGATATTCCTTTATGGCTCCCTGCCAGGAAACAAAGACACCCAAACCAGCAGGATTATTCTACCAATTATTTAAATACAATTTGGCAACCACCCAGAGTCTGGTAATTAAGAGTTAGCAATTAAAGATTACGAATTACGAATTGGCAATAAGCAATTGACAAAATTCGGATTTCGGCCTATGGATGGAATTTGGCCTTTAGAAAGTTCCGGACTTCCGGTAACCGACCTTAAACAAAATACAAACTGATAAGTCGGGACAAGGCGCTTCGATGACAACTTTCGTGCAAGGAGCATTTTTAGATCAAGTATAAAAACTATTAAAATGAAAGACAATATAGAAAGCAGCAGGTTTACCCCGATGCATCGCGGCCTGCATTGGATAATGGTGGTAGCTATGACGGTACTATTTATTACTGG
>JACFNM010000233.1 GCA_019454915.1 Chitinophagaceae bacterium | reverse complement strand
TTATATTGAAGTCCGATATTAAGACCTCCGGTGAATCGGGGAATGTTTGTCCTGTCAGACCGTACCTGGTCATCGGCATCAATCTTCCCATCATTATTTACATCCTTGAATTTCATATCACCCGGCAAGAGATTACCGGTGATCTTACTATAGTCTATAGTATTATCAGCAATGTCTTTCAAGCTGGTAAAAATCCCATCGTACTGATACATCAGAAATCCGTTCAATGCTCGTCCGGTGGTTTTTTGGTATTCCGGAAGTCCGGGTGTTTCGTTCCAATCAATAATCTTATTTCTTGCATAACCTCCATTAACACTCGCATTATAAATAAGATCTCCAATCCGATTATTGTAAGATAGCTTGAACTCCCATCCCTTATTACTCATTTTACCATAGTTCACCGGCGGCAGAATGTCAGTTACTCCGGAACTTTGCGGAATAGACCCCGTTAATAACTGAAGAATATCGGAGCGCTTATTATAGAAATAATCAAACTCAAGTGTCAGTTTGTTGTTCAAAAAACCTGCATCCAGACCGATGTTGGCATTATTCGCTTTTTCCCATGTGAAACCCAGGTTTGGAACTCTGGATTCATAGAGTGTCTTGGCTACCTGATCATTGATAATGTATGAATCAAATCCCATCGTAGACAGGAAAGCATACTCAAGATATCCTCCGTTTATATAAGGCTCTGCCCCCATCTGACCCCACGAAGCTCTTAGTTTCAAATTATCTATAAACCGGATATTATCCCTGAAAAATCCTTCTTCTGAAATTCTCCATCCGGCAGAAACTCCGGGGAAAAATCCGAAACGTTTATCCTCGGGGAACATATAAGATCCGTCATACCTCCAAAGGAACTCAGCGATATACTTTTCTTTAAAGTTGTATCCCACGCGTCCAATATAACTTAAGCGCGCACGTTGATATAAATAATTCCCATTAGTAATATCCTGAGAAAGTGACGCTCCGGCGAACAGTTGCTCAATAGCCGGCGATATAAAATATCTTCTAAAGGCATCAAATCCATCGGCGTCTACTTTTTCCCGGGTAACACCAGCCATAACATTAAAGGCGTGGTCCGATCCAAAAGTATGGTCATAATTTATCATTCCGGTTAAGTTGACTGCCAACTCCTGAGATGAAGTTTCTTTCAACCTCGGATCCGTGAAAGTTGACCGGACTGATCCGGTTAACGCGGGCGTCTTTCCATCTGCCTCCATTGAGGAACCATCCCAATAGTATAAGGTCCATGGTTTCGCCCAGTTTTTCATTCTCGTCATTCTCTTATCCACGGAGGCAATTCCGGTTACTTTCAAGCCTTCTATACCCGGGATGATAATCTCTAACTTACCATTTGTCTGGAAGTAATCTCTCTTATCATTGATGTATCCGGTTTGATTAGTCGTAATAACGGCCGGATTCTGACCATTTTCGATATCAGGACCCGGAAGTCCATTTGGCCATAAAGCAATTTCAGTTGGCTTACCACGCATCAGCATTCTGAAAATATCTCCTGCCCCTCCGCCGTTGGGGAAATGTCTGAACTCTTCCCTCGCGGCAACACCAATGCTTGTAGTAATATAATCATTCACTTTAGCATCCACATTCAACCGAAGATCATATTGCCGATATCCGGTAGCAGAATTTTTATAATATCCATCCTGATCTGTGTAGCCCAAAGACCCCATGTATTTAATTCTTTCACTACCACCGGTTAACTGAATATTTTGGGTAGTCTGCGGCGACCAGGTTTTTAATACTGATTTATACCAGTCTGTATTGGGATATTTTAGCGGTTCGGAACCGTTGCCGAATTTAGTAATCTCATCCTGCGTGAATACTGCATTAACAGCTCTGCCGTCAAGCGTAGTGTAGGTACCCGAGCTCTTAAATGCATTGAAAGCATTCTCCCATTCTGCAGAAGGTACATTGTCATAGATAATTAACTCATTTCTTATTGTAGCATATTCGGGCGCATCAGACATCTTAGGCACGCGTGTGGGCTGGGCTATCCCATAATTAAAATCATAAGAAATAGTAGGTTTTCCCGTTTTACCCCGTTTGGTAGTAATGAGTATTACACCATTCCCTGCACGCGACCCATAAATGGCAGCAGCAGCATCCTTTAACACAGATACGCTTTCAATATCTGCGGGATTAAGACGCTCCAACCCACCGGCTCTGTTAGGTACTCCATCTATCACGATCAACGCATCACTGTTTCCAAACGAGTTTACACCACGGATACGAATAGAAGAGCCATCATATCCGGGCTCACCGCTGGATTGTACTGCCGTGATACCCGGTAATCGGCCGGCAAGGGAATTGGAAAGGTTGATACTTGGTGATTTGTCTAAATCAGACCCTTTTACCTGCGCAACGGCGCCCGTCACCGTCACTTTTTTCTGGGTAGCATATCCCACCACCACTACAGACTCTAATTCACTCGCCTCTCCTACAGCCAATACCACTTCTATCTCCTTTTGGTTGCCGACAGTAATCTCCTGACGCTGGTGGCCTATTGCCGTAATCACAAGTACTGCGCGTGTGTTGGGAACATTTATGCTAAAGCTGCCATCCTCACCGGTTGTTACACCATTTGAGGTCCCCTTTACCAGTACGCTGGCATTGGGCAAGGGCTCTGCTTTATCATCGGTCACTTTGCCCTTAATTGTGATAGACTGAGCAAAAGCAACCATAGAAAAGAAAAACAAGGACACGGTAAGAAAGATAGTGTACCCCACTTTCCTAAACACGAAATTTCTCATTCTGTTTTAATTTTAGTTTGATAATCAAGGTATCCGAAAACCATAAAAAAATACAAGAGAAGGATTGAACTTACTTTCACATTACATTCGATGTAACTATTAAAATATCTTGTCAGCAGATATTTTTTTAATGACAGAAGTCCTAATAATATGCCCCTACGTTTCTCATGCTTGGAATAGTTTTAAAGCCAGCAAATATTTAATTATTCATTATAACTTCAAAAGTAGTTAAAATTTAATACAAAAAGCTATTTTAACATTTTATTTCTCAGCGATAAAAAATGCGAAATCCTATATAAAATCAAAAGATATCCTATTAATCAAAAACTACATATCAACTAATTGTTACCTGGACGAAACAGATCCTGCAATCTTTCTTCGTTATAATCATTAATAAAAAATAAAACATTATTATACGGCGCAAATTCCCTCTCCTCATGCATCGTAGTAATAGCCACTGCTTTCATCCCTGCATTTAATGCAGCCTCCACGCCTTTGGGTGCGTCTTCAAAAACGATACAATCTTCCGGAGCCACCTTTAACAGTGCAGCCGCTTTGAGATAGGTTTCCGGGTCGGGTTTGCTATTTGAAACATCATCGGCGCTGACTATGGCAGAAAAATAATGACGCAACTGCAAATTATCCAAAACAAAATCAATGTTGAAGGTCATGGCAGCAGAACCGATAGCCATCAGAATCCCTTTCTTATCCGCTGATTCCAGAAAAGTATTCAACCCGTCAATCAACTTTAAATGCGGAAGGAACGCGCGTTGATAATTCTTTTCCTTCTCAAGCGACAACCGATCTGCCTTCTCCGGCGGGAAATGCCCCTTACCGAATATCCGGTCCATCACTTCACTGTTCTTCCCATACATCTGAGACCTCACTTCCTCCACCGTGATATCCGCGCCTAACTGATCATGTACCAGATGATACCAGGCCTTCACATGAAATGCCATATCATCAATCATAGTTCCATTCAAATCAAAAATAAATGCCTTAAAAACTTTCTCACTCATAAAAAATAATTAACGTGCAAAAATCCTCATGCAGACCAACCCGGGATACGCAGAACTTATGGCGATTTATACAAAGATGGGCATTCCCGGAAGTAAATCGGTATTTTCATTCGAAACAAGCTGTTGCATACCGGAATTATCATTGGGTAATAAAAAATATGATTTTTATCAAGATAGCTACCGTATAAATATATAGCAATTTGAGTATCATTTAATTATCAGCCATTAATTAAAATATATCGGTCGGGCTGTTTTTAGTAATTTGATGCGGGTAATTTCCATTATATTTGTACATACAAGCTGGTTTCGAACCTATGAAACTTCAATCACCTAACGATAAACCAGTATTTCTAATACCATTATTTTCTGGCTTACTACCCAATCCAATTGTTTTTCGAAACAACCCATTAATTCTGCATTATTCAGATTTAAAACTTGAAATGTTATGTATTCGTATGCATTGCTGGAAAAAGGGTGTTACTATCTCATTGAAGAAAAAGAAAAATCTCCCATTTCCCTGATCCAGATTACACTTGAATCAGATCACTGTCTGTTTATCACCCGGTTTGGAGAAACAGAGACAACTGAATGGAAACGTAAGACTGATCCTATTTTTGAAATTGTTGAGCTGCTGGATGACAACGCGGTTAAAGAATGGGAAACCTCTTATTACAGTAATGAAGATGCCTATTACGAAGATGATGATTAGCCCGAACCTGGCTTCTTTTATTTTTGGTTAATCCCATTCAGTTTGTTTGGAGTATTCAATTCGAGGGAATAGATATTACCCGGCATTTTCATCCATTTGCAAACAAAACAATAACTTGAGTCATTGTAATCTGAATATACAATGGCTCAACCTTTTTTACAGCTCCGGGACGTATCTGTACAACGCAACAATAAGCAAATACTCGATCATCTCAATCTGACGATGCACGAGAATGAGCAATGGATCATCACCGGACTGTCCGGCAGCGGGAAGACGGTACTTGCCCAGGCGATTGCCGGACGTCAGCATTTTACAGGCAAAATCATCTTTAACGGAGATCCAGACTATCGTCCCCATATCATTTTGGTAGAACAGCAACATCGCTTCAGGAATCTTTACAATACTTCCGATTTTTATTACCAACAACGATTCAATGCGTCCGATGCAAATGATTCACAAACCGTTGCTGAAACCCTCCGGTTAGACGAACAGGAACAGACAAAGCTGAATTCAGGCATCATGGTTCAGGAACTCCCTTCCCTGCTGCGTATTCAACACATCCTGCATGAGCCGCTTATTCAGCTCTCCAACGGAGAGAATAAAAGACTGCAGATTGCCCGTGCACTATTAAGTAATCCGCAATTGCTTATCCTGGATAACCCCTACCTCGGCTTAGACATTGACGGACGAAAAATTTTGTCCCAAATCATAAATGAACTCAGCCAGGCCGGTATTCATATTTTACTGATTACTTCAGTAACCGAAATACCCGACTGCATCACCCATATCGCTACTTTAGAGAAGGGAAAATTAACCGCAGTAACCCGTGACAAAGAATCTTTCGCCCTGCATATTAAGTCTCAAAACGAGAGGAGTATCAATACTGCCCTGCTCCACAACATCAATCAACCCCGGAAAAACGACTTTGACTATGCAGTCAGGATGGTCAATGTAAATATCCGGTACGGAGAAAAATGGATTTTAAAAGACATCAACTGGGCGGCACGCAGAGGTGAACACTGGTGTATTACCGGACCTAACGGTGCGGGCAAATCAACGCTGCTCAGCCTGATTTCGGGAGATAACAACCAGGCTTACGCGAATGAAATATACCTGTTTGATAAGCGCAGGGGTTCGGGTGAGAGTATCTGGGATATCAAAAGAAAAATAGGATATGTTTCACCTGAAATGCATGTTCACTTCAACTACAGTTCAACGTGTTATGAAACCATCGCGTCAGGGCTATTCGATACCATCGGGTTATTTCGAAGTTTAAACACCGAACAGGAAATGATAGTTGAAAAGTGGATTTCTAACTTTAATCTTGAACCGGTAAAGCATAAACTTCTATCTGCACTTTCTTCGGGAGAACAACGCCAGGTGCTATTAGCCCGTGCTCTGATAAAGAATCCTCCCCTGTTAATTTTGGATGAACCCTGCCAGGGGCTTGATCCGGAACAGATCATGCGATTCAAACAAATGATTAATGATATCTGCGCTCAATTTCAAACAACCCTCTTATACGTAAGCCACTTTAAAGAAGATATACCGGAATGCATCACACATTTTCTCCGGATAGAAAACGGCGAAGCATTTACCACAGACCGGGCGGGTAACACGACTTAATCTAAAAGAAAAAAATCTTCTGGTATAATTTCTTTCGGCTGCAAGCCGCTTTTCCCGTTTTTATGTCCGTTCATTATATACCCGCACCTCGTATATCCGTGCGGTGGCAGCGCCATTCGTAGCCAGCACAGTGATTCTGGGTTTAGCTACCCTTATTTTCTCAAAAAAATTTCTCCTGACTTGTCCCTTTTAGTGCGGTGGGAATAGCTTTTGGGAGTAATCCAGCATTTTCTCGGTTGGCTCTGCTTCGATGGTAACATATTTGCCAGTGATGTGGTTTAAAATTTTTCCATCAACTATTTTTTTGGCCTCATCCAAATATTTTCTTATTGAAACTCCCGCTTTTATTTCGATGTGTTTTGAAATAACTACCGCCATAAAGCATATCAAGACATGCAGTTTGATGGGTTCCTCTTTGAAATGGAATATAGGTCTGGTCTGTAAATCACTTTT
>JACFNM010000232.1 GCA_019454915.1 Chitinophagaceae bacterium | reverse complement strand
AATCTCAGAAGAATCCTCGATGATGTCCCGGTGGATACCACGTTGACTATAGACGGGACAGAAAGCAAATTTATTGACTACGATATTTTGGAAATTATCAGTGAATTTGATAATAAGGCCAAGGAACGAAAAATCAATTTGCGATTAATGGGAATCGAAAAAGTGAATGTTACTGCTATACACTAATCGTACTTTTGTGGACTTCCTGCCAGCTAACAGGCCGGGCAGAAAGGATTTCAGATATCCCGAATGCACAGAAATAAAAACGTTGCAATTTGGAGATCGACAGCCGTAATTGTTATCTATCTTTTCTTATCACTTACTATCAGGTTGTATCGCAAATAAACCTGAACAGCCTGGTTGCGGGATTGTGTTGGAGGTAAAGTATTGTTGATACGTAAATGGATAAAAGAATTAAGTGCCTGATTATATCGTACACCAAGTGTAAAACGATTGACATAGTAATTGGCATCAAAAAGATAGCGCCATTCTGAACCCGTGATTTTAGAAGACAGCGAATCATCTTTTAATTTAATCGTCGTGGAATTCAATAACGTGTTGGTTGAAGAACGTTGTTCTATCTCAGCTAATCCACTGTTGAACGATGAAAACTGTAAGCCGGTGCCTATATAAAAGTTTCTGACCGGGCTATAGTAGAAGCTAACCGGCATATTGAAGTAATACAATTTCCGGAGGTAAATATTTTCAGCATAACCTAAGTTCCCGGAGGGTACGGTCAAATTCCTTTGTGACATCAGAAGGGATGGAGTTGACTGAGGCGCGTTGAACTGGAACTCACTTTGCAAATACACCCGGTTCGTTACATGAAACTGCAGGTACGGTGAAGGAATATAATCGGGGATAATATTCCTGCCTGCTGATGAATTGAAATGGTAAGGCTGCTGGTTGGCAACGGCTATATTTTGATAAGGTGCAATCCCTGCTGCAAACCAGCGGTCAGGCGATTCGCCCCAGAAGGACTTGTAGGTTCGGTATGATTTGGATAACTCTCTTTCTTCCTTTTTCTCTGATTTGCGCATCTCACGAAGAATCTTTTTCTTTTGCGCCCTGACGTCGGGTAAGGCGGACAGGTAGCCCGGTACGGTCAATTCATTATTCTTATCTGTTGGATAAGCAGTTATGCTTTCTTTGCTGCTGTAGTCAGTGCCCGTATTTTTTAGCGACTGGTGATTGACAATCAACTCGCGTGCGCTTTGTTTGTTTTCATTTCCCCGGGACGATTCAATACTTGTTTCCGGTGTATTCAGGCTGATTTTTTCCGGGATTAATTCGGCAGCCACAGGCTCTGAATATTCAGGCAAAAGTTCAATTGGGGTTACTGTCGTTGTTTTGTAGTCTGTTCCTTTCTCACGATCTCTTACTTCTTTTTGCGCGTTATCGGCAGGTAAGGCAACTTCCTTTTCAGTGGTGAAATTATTGCCGGTGATTTTTTCTTCTGTCTTATTATTTAATGGCTGGCTGACTTCATTATGGGGGTTAGCGTTGCCCACATCCGGTGCTGCAGAAGAAGTCCTTATTTCGGTGTTGCCCGGTGCAGATGATAAGATTTCCCTGCTGTCGTTGCTGATGGTGTTATCGGGCTGGCTGATGGTCCAGATACCCGCTATGATTAGGATGCCTGATAATCCTGCCCACCATCCTATTCGTTTGCCTGACTTCTCGTTGCTGTTTGACAGGGGTAATGCCTCATCAAGCTTCTGATTCATCTGTTCCCATGTGATTTCGGGATCAGGCAGGTTCAGATGCTGCAGCTTCTCCGATATTATTTTTTCGTATGGTAGCTTGCGGTTCATTACACGAGTTGTTCACTTTTTATAAGTTTCTGCAATAGTCTTCTGGCCTCGCTTAAATGCCATTTGCTGGTGCCTTCGCTGATACCCACCATCGCACCGATTTCTTTGTGGGTGTAACCTTCCATTATGTATAAATTGAAAATCGTTTGCGTGGCGGGCGGAAGCTTTCTGATTAATTTCAATAACTCCTGTACGTTTAGCTTATCTACCGCTTCGCTATCAATGTAGGGCTCGTTGACATCGTCTATTTCAATGTTCCTGTTATGCCTTGTGTTTTGCCGGAGAAAATCTATGGCGCTGTGCACCATAATACTCCGCATCCAGGTATATAAACTGGCTTTAACCGGATCAAACTTCTGGAGATTTTTATACACTTTTAAAAAACCATTATGCAAAACCTCTATTGCATCGTTTTCATTATTGGTGTACCGCATGCAGATGTTCATCATGGAGGTGTAGAATTGCTTATACAACTGTTCCTGGGATTTCCGGTCGTTGGCGATACATCCTTGAATCAGGTCAATATTTGCAGGGGAACTGTACAATACTTTAATAGGTTTTACATTTTCCGGTCTTTCAGATGCCCTGCGCATAAGGCATACTTCATTTCCATAAGGTAAGATAAAAACATTATGGTTTATGCCATACACGTTGACCTGCTTTTAGATGATTATAACACTATTTAAACATATGATATATGTTTAAACCAAAATATATACGGTTGATCCTTGCGCAGGGTTGGTCAGAAAGAGAAAATGGCGTTTGTTTTTGGGTAGGTTAGCCGTATGCTCTTGCGTTCCTGACCAATTTTGGTATGAACAATATTAACCTGCTCTTTCTTGTATTCATAGAGGAGGTCATTGTAAATTTCTATCTTCTTAACGGGAGGAATGGAACCAGCTGAAAAATAGCACCAGGTGGCTTCACCTTCTATTTCAAAACCGATAAATTGTAAGGGAACTGCCTGGTTATCAGTCTTTAATTGCAGGTGTTTTTGGATATAGCCCGTTATCTGTTTATGTAGTTCCTGTTTGTTCAGCGGATGATAAATATCCACTTTGGTTTTGTATTGTTCTTTCAGAACGTACTCAAAATCATCGGTAAATATCTTACAGGCAATCTGAATTTCTCTTTCAGGCGGGCTGTATTCAATTTCGGTGACACTGACATAGTAAGGATGGGTATGCCGTGCGGAAGTCATAAAAAACGGGATACTCCCTGAAATACTTATCAATAACAGCCACCTGGATAAAAAGGAGATAAACATTCCTGATTTTTTGTCAATACAAAAGTCTGGTTTATTTTGATACTTTTTAACGCCAGGATAAATTAACGCCGGAGATATGAACGATTTCTTATTCTATTTCAGAGAAGGTATTTACCATATTACCGATATCAGGGGGTATGATCATATTTTATTTGTTGCAGCGCTCTGTCTTCCTTATCTGTTAAAAGACTGGCGAAAGATATTGATACTGATAACCGCCTTTACGATTGGTCATTCTGCCACGCTCGCGTTGAGTATTTATAATAAGATTTTGATTCCGAGTTCCTGGATAGAATTTCTTATTCCGGTTACGATTATTATTACCGCCCTGGAAAATATTTCAATCAAAAAATTTGATTTTGGAAAAGACAGCCTGCGATATGGTTCTGCCCTGGTGTTTGGACTGATTCATGGAATGGGTTTTTCAAACTATCTCAGGAGTATGATGGGAAAGAGTGAAACAATAGTCGTACAACTCCTCGCTTTTAATGTTGGGTTAGAAATCGGCCAATTGGTTATAGTAGCCGTCGTATTATTTCTGACATTTCTGTTTGTTTCTATATTTCGTGTATCGAGGAGGGAGTGGCTGCTTTTCGTTTCCGGCGGCATTTTTGCCATCGCCGTTATGATGGCTGCAGAGCGGTTTGCTGAGATATAGACTGTTTGTAAAGATGGCTTCATCTTTGGTTAAGTAAATGATGTAATTTCTCTGAGTCCGGTTCAGACCGTTTACCGAAGGCATTAATTTGAGGAGCAGAACTGAGAGATGTTTGCCAAAATGGACAACTAACGTATTATAAATATTAAGTTTCCTCTGTTTTTTGTAATTTGTTCCTTCCTTTTTATGAGTGATGTAGTCATCTGGCTATCAAACTCAGGATTCAATCAGCAAGTAAATGCCCAAAGATGAAGTATCTTCTATTCGGTGTAGTATTTTTCCTTCCGGCGGGATATACCCATGCCCAACACCTCAATAACCCGGGCTCCAACCACGGGAATCGTTTTGAACAATTGAGTTATTTATTACCTACGCCCAACGAGTATCGTACGGCCAGTGGCGCGCCGGGGCCCCGATATTGGCAGCAGCGGGCGGATTACGATATTACCTGTGAACTGGATGAGACCAATTTGAAATTAACCGGGTCAGAAACCATTACCTATTATAACAATTCTCCTAATCCACTTCATTATTTGTGGCTTCAATTGGATGAAAATATTCATGATCCGAACAGTGATAACAACCGCGACAACCGATCTTCCATGAAGCCGTTGATGAACCATAATCAAATCATGGACCTCGAAACCTGGCGGAAGATGGAAGGGTACGGAGTCAAAATCACCAAGCTGACTTCCGGAGGCAAGAGTCTGTCCTACACGATTAATCAGACGATGATGCGAGTTGATCTCCCGACAGATTTGATGCCGGGACAAAAATTAGTGTTTGAAATTGATTGGAACTATAAAATTCCCGACCGCTATTATCAAATGGGCAGGGGCGGGTATGAATATTTTCCGGAAGATGGAAATTATGTGTTTACCATGAGTCAGTGGTATCCCCGAATGGCGGTTTATTCCGATTTTCAGGGTTGGCAGACACTTCCTTTCACGGGAGGAGCTGAATTTGCCCTCACGTTTGGAAATTTTAAAGTAAAAATGACGGTACCCGGTGACCACATTGTGGGGGCAACCGGAGAATGTAGAAACTATGCCCAGGTATTAGGTTCGGCGCGTTACAAGAGGTGGCAACAGGCTCAGTCCTCTATGCAGCAACCTTTTGAAGTGATTACGCTAAGTGAAGCCGTGTCTAATGAAAAGAACACGGAAGCCGGGAAAAAGACATGGATATACGAAGCCCAGAATGTCAGGGATTTTGCATGGACCAGTTCAAAGAAGTTTATTTGGGATGCAATGGCCGTGACGCTGGACGGAAAGAAGGTGATGGCCATGAGCTATTATCCCAAAGAAGCCTATACGTTGTACAGTAAATATTCTACCCGTGTAGTGGCGCATACGCTGAAGACCTATTCAAAGCATACCATACCTTATCCCTATCCTGTGGCGATATCGGTGGAAGCATCCAGCGGAATGGAATATCCGATGATTTGTTTTAATCCGGGTAGAACGGAGAAGGATGGCACTTACAGTGAAGCCGTAAAATATAGTATGATCAGTGTGGTGATTCATGAAGTAGGTCATAACTTTTTCCCGATGATCGTCAATAGCGATGAACGGCAATGGTGGTGGATGGATGAGGGGCTTAATACTTTTTGCCAGTTTCTGACGGAGCAGGAATTTGATAATAATTATCCTTCCCGTCGCGGACCAGCTTATCTTATTACGGACTATATGAAGCTTCCCAAAAATGAATTAGAACCCATCATGACGATGGGCGATAATGTATTAAGTGTCGGTTCGAATGCTTACGCCAAAGCATCCACGGGGTTGAATATCCTCCGCGAGACCATTATGGGCAGGGAGTTATTCGATTATGCTTTTAAACAGTATGCCCGTCGCTGGGCGTTTAAGCATCCTACACCTGCTGACCTTTTCCGTACTATGGAAGACGCCAGCGGGATAGATTTAGACTGGTTTTGGAGGGGATGGTGGTTTGGAACCGAACCGGTGGATATCTCACTGGACAGTGTAAAGTGGTTTAAGATGGATGACCCGAAAAATGCGACAGCTTTAAATAAACAGGAATTTGTGCACATTGGACAGAAGCGTAATAAGGAAGATGCGTCTATTACTTTTGCTACTGATGCAGATACAGTCCTCCGTGATTATTATTATTTTCATCGCAAAGCAGATGAACAACGAGTTTTGCGACAAAGAGATGCAATGTTGGAGAAAGACCCGGAAAATGCTTCCAAATGGGTAGATAAAAATTTCTACGAGTTACATTTCTCTAACAAAGGCGGTATGGTGATGCCCGTCATTATCGAGTGGACCTATAAGGATGGTACAAAGGAGATTGATCGTGTTCCGGTGACCGTATGGCGCCTGAATGAAGAGAAATTTACCAAGGTGTTTATTAAGGACAAGGAAGCGACTGCCATTCAGATAGACCCCTACCGCGAAACCGCGGATATAGATGAAGAAAATAACCGGTGGCCGGTAAAAGAATTGCCCAGCCGCTTCCAGTTATTTAAGGAAGGGCAACGGGTTGCACGGGGCGCCAGTGTCGGTGGTAATGCCATGCAGGATGCGGAGAAAAGGCAATAAAGGAGTTGTATATACAATCTGAATATTTTTTTTGTCCGGCATTTTCCGTAGAAGATGTTAGAGGATACTCAATGTTTAACGTTTAATATTTGGAGCGTTTTTATATCAGGCTTACCCATAAAATATCTATCCAATACTTTTTTAAAGATGTTAACCGCTGACTGCTCCGCTTCTTTAAAGAGCGTCATACTTGATTTTAGTTTTAAATCATCCGGATAGCCAAATATTTTATTTGCGTTTGCCTCGGGAAGTCTGAGGAGTTCACCGCATATTTCTTTCAACCGGTAT
>JACFNM010000231.1 GCA_019454915.1 Chitinophagaceae bacterium | reverse complement strand
TGTACATTATTATGAAATACCAAATCGGGGACACGGTATTATTGTTACACGGTGACGAAGAAGGCGAAATCGTTGACATTATCAACGACAAAATGGTGATGGTTAAAGTAAAAGGAGTGAAATTTCCCGCCTACCTTGATCAGATTGACTTTCCTTATTTCAAGAGATTTACCCAAAAGAAAAGTAAGAGCGTCCCGAAGCCCAAACAATATATTGACGATATAAAAAAGGAAAAAACAACCGCCAGATACAAGGTAACCGAAGGAGTATGGCTGGCATTTTTACCGGTATTTGATAAGGATGTTTTTGACGACGATATCGTGGAGAAGCTGAAACTGTACCTCGTCAATCAAACGGACGAATCGTTTCTCTTCACCTATGAGTTATCTTATGCCGGCGAGCACGAGTTTGAGCTGAGCAACGAAATCTTACCCTTAAATGATTTCTATCTGCACGATATAGAATTCGAGAGGCTCAATGACAATCCAAAATTCTGGTTCGAGTTTTCCCCCGCAAAACCCGATAAAAAAAAGGCGCCCTATTTTGAATCTTTTTTAAAACCCAAGGCAAAACAAGTCTTCCAAAAGATTGAGGAAATGAAATTAAAACAGGAGGCCAGCTTCTCCTATTCTCTCTTTGAGAAATATCCTGATCACATCAAAGAAGAAAAACCCGATTTGGATAAGCTTGCTTCTGCGGGTTTCAAAATATCGAGAGGTGGCAGATCCGGCGCTTCCAACCCGCCACGCACCGTAATAGACCTTCATATAGAAAAACTCACCGACCGCTGGCAAAAAATGAGTAATGCCGAAAAATTAGACCTGCAACTGAAGACTTTTGAAAAGTACTATGACCTTGCACTGCAGCACAATCAATCCATGCTAATCGTTGTGCATGGCGTAGGTACCGGAAGACTACGGGAAGAAATTCATCACTTGCTTCAACATAAGAAAGAAGTCAAGTCTTTCGTCAACCAGTTTCATCCTTCGTTTGGATATGGAGCCACGGAGATTTATTTTTAATCAGCCTCTCTTCCAAAGAATGGGCTATCCTTCTGTCACTCGCTATTTATCACCAGATGATTTCATCGCAGACTGCCTCCTGGATAGCCGGACAAAAACCGCAGCAATCATCAAAAACAATATTGTTATTACAACACAGTTCTGAATCACACGCGAAAAACCAATCGCGGTCATATCCAGGAAAGGATACGGAAAAAAACCTGAAAAAAGTCCACGAATCAGCACGTAAATCAAATACAGGAGTGGATATAACAGCCACCGGGAAATCGCCTTGTAACTCAGTACATCATTCTTTAAATTCAAGAACCAGAATGCGATTACCAAAAGAGGATTGACTGAATGAAGCAATTCATCCACTATTTTTTGCAAACCGGTCGGGTTCCAGGTATGTCGCAACATGACCTGATAAACCAATCCCACGATGGTAATATAAACCGTTATCGCAGTCATCGTGTCAAAGTTAATCCTGGACGGAAGTTTTTTCACAATCTCCTTATACCCAATACCTAAAAAATAAACCGCTACAATGCTGTTGGTCAAAATGGTAAAATAGCTTAAAAATCGAACTATGGTTTCCAGTAGAGATTGAACACTGTTTTCAAGCATTAACTTAAACTGGAATGCGACCGCAAAAACGGAGAATATGGCAATGAAAAAAATGATAATTTTCCTCATATAAATCAAGAACAGTTTGTGGCAGGCGTTTTTTCAGGCTAATGATGATTACAGCGCCTGTATAAGCATTCCTGAACCTTCTTTCATCAGAGAACGAAGGTTAGCCTGTACCGACTGCATAAATGAAACAAGCTGCGACAGATCCGTACCCCATAAGTCTACATCGCTTAATACTTTCTTCACCAACTCATCCGGATTCGTATTTTTCCACTGCTCGAAAAAATAAGAAGCCTTATCGTCATTAATGGGATAATCCTTGCCATCCCAGATACCTGTATAACCCGCCCCATCTTTCTTTTCCGCCTTCATAAAACGCAGATAGGCGGCAAAACCCAGTGCGATATGCCCGGGAACTTTCTTATAATCCTCAATATATTTCAGCAATACCGGCACTACCCTCATCCTGATTTTGGAAGTATATTGCAGGGTAATACTTATCCACTGGTGCTTAATAGCAGGATTACGGAATCTGTCCAGTACCTGCAACCCAAACCGTTCAGCTTCGTTAGAATCAACCTTAGCCGGAATAGCAGACGCAATTTCATTCAGCATAAGATCATGTATAAACTGACCAAACTGTTTATCCTCCATTGCCTCTTTAACAGTCTGAATACCGGATAAAAAAGCAAGCCCGCAACTTAAAGTATGGGTTCCATTTAACAGCCGGAGTTTCAGCTCACGGTACTTCTCTATATCCGGCTCAATAATCACTCCTTTGTCGGCCGGAGCAAATGACAACACTTCTTTCACGCGATCATCCCCTTCTATAGCCCATAAGCGATAAACCTCGCCCATGATCATCATCTCATCCTTATATCCCAGAGATTCTTCAATTTGCTCTTTGATGTCTGCTGCAGGCTTTCCGGGTACAATCCGATCTACCAGGGAATTGCAGACGATGTTGTTAGTCTTCAGCCATTCGATGAACGCTTCTTCCAGTTTATTAAATTTTGCGAGAGCAAACAGTATTTCCGAAAGGCGGTCACCATTTCCCACGATCAATTCTGTAGGGATGATTACCATACCTCCTTCAGCACCACCGTTACAGGCCTTATACCTCTCATATAAAAAAGCAAGGAGTTTCGCCGGAAATGAAACCGGCGGTTCCTGATGTATGCTTTCTTCCACAAGGGTTATCCCTACTTCAGTAGTATTGGAAATAATTATCTGCAAATCTTTATTATGAGCGCATTGCAATATCTCCCTCCAGTGGTTTTTTGCAGACAATACCCGGCTTATCGCAGAACAGATCCGATTCTCTTCCACCTTTTCTCCATTATCAATACCACGAATACACAGTGTATATAATCCATCCTGAATTTCAAAAGTATCCGTTCCGCCCTTATCTGTTGATTTCACCACAACCACGCGTCCGTTAAATAATCCCTGCCGGTTTGCTTTGTCAATAAAATAGTCCGGCAAGCCACGAAGCAAGACACCGGTACCAAACTGCAGCACTTTTTCGGGCAAATCAAAGACAACCGCTTCCGGCTTTTCCACTTTATCGGACTTAATCAAAGAAAGATTCGCTTTATTAAGTATCATATAAAAAAGTTCAAGGTTTCAAAATTAAAATCTACCGAAAAAAAATCGCAATGGGAACCAAACTCACCGAAGCATTACACAAGCATTATACATTATACATTGAACCCCCATTCCCCATTTTCAAACCAGCCTGCCGGCTGGCAGGTCTTCAAATTCCCACATTTTCAAATTATCAAATTATCTCACCTGTCCCTGTCCTCTGATCACCCATTTTTCTGTCACCAGCTTTTCCAGGGCAAATGGGCCCCTGGCGTGTAACTTCTGGGTTGAAATACCAATCTCCGCGCCTAATCCAAATTCTTCACCATCGGTAAAGCGGGTAGAGGCATTGTGATAAACTGCAGCAGCATCCACTTCATGCAGGAAATGTTCTGCCTGTTTTTTATCTTCCGTTACAATAGCCTCAGAATGTTTGGTAGAATACTTCCGTATATGCTCTATTGCTTCGTCCGAGTTGTTCACCACTTTAACGGCACATTTTAAAGCCAGGAACTCTCTGCCATAGTCTTCCTTCTTGGCTTTGCGCAAATAAGGATACCCTTTCAGCATTCTATGAGAAACCGGATCAGCAAAAATTTCCACTTTATATTGTTCTAACTCTGGCTTTAGCTTTCTCAAAAATGCCGGAGCAATTGCCTGGTCAATCAACAAAGCGTCCATGGCGTTACATACGGAAGGGCGCGATACTTTGGCATTCACCGTGATATCCACCGCTTTTTTCAGGTCTGCCTTCTTTTGCACATAAACATGACACACGCCCGCACCCGTTTCAATAACAGGCACCTGACTGTTTTGCCGGACAAATTGTATCAATCCGTCAGAACCGCGTGGAATCAGCACATCAATGTATTGGGTAGCGGTAAACAATTCCTGCACCGTTTCCCGGTCGGAGGATAATAAAGTGACAACGGCAGGAGACAATCCGTTCTCTTTTAATACCTGATGGATTATCTTCACTGCTGCCCGGTTAGAATTTTCCGCTTCACTGCTACCTTTGAGTACACAGGCGTTGCCGCTGCGGATACAAAGAGCGGCGATATCAAAAGTTACATTAGGTCGCGATTCGTAGATGGCGCCTACCACACCCAATGGCACCGACACTTTCTCTAACAACAAACCGTTTTTCAGTTTTCTCTTTTCCAGTACTTTTCCAACCGGATTGGGCAATCGGCTCACCTTCCTGATACTGCCGGCAATCCCTTTGATTCTTTTTTCATCCAGTCTTAAACGGTCGATTCGCGGATTATCAGGGTCCTGTTTCTCTACATCTGCGCGATTGGCTTTTAAAATAAAAGACTGCTGTTTCTCCAACTCGTCCGCCAGCATCATCAATACCTTTTTCAATTGCTTGTTGTCCAAAGCCCGTAATTGGGGCGCCGCATCATAGGCTTTCTTAATTTGTTTAATTGTTACTGACATCACTTTCGCTTTTTAAAAAATCACAATATCATCAGCATGTGCCGCAATGATATTCTTTTGAGCTATATTTTTTGTAATCTCATGACCACTCAGTTTGGTTTTCGCCACACCAATGATGACATCATCTTCATCTATCAACCTGATCACCTCTCCTTCGACAAAATTACCCATAACTTTTTTGATCCCTACGGTAAGCAGGCTTTTTCGGGCATGCAGCGCTTTTGAAGCTCCCTTATCAACATACACTCCTCCCATCGTAACGGTTCCGCTCGCCAGCCATTTTTGCCGTGACTTGAGATTAGAAGGCTTTGCCACAAAGGTGGTACCGCTCTTACCCTGTATCGCCGAAATTAAGGTATCTCTTCCACTTAAGCCGCATATAATCACTTTTATACCGAGTGAAGTTGCCAGTTTGGTAGATGTAAGCTTCGATAACATGCCACCCAGTCCCAGGCTGGATTTTGTTTTGGTGACATAGCTCATTATGGTTGCGTCAATTTTCTCAACCTGCGGAATAATTTTCTTCTCCGCATCCATAAAACCACCGGCGGATGTACACAGCATCAGTGTATCCGCATCGAATCCAATGGCTATCAGAGTGGCTAACTCGTCATTATCTGAAAACTTCAACTCAATATTACTCACCAGGTCGTTTTCATTCACTACGGGCAGGATATTATTATGCCAGAATTCGGTAAAAGTCTCCTTGAGCTGAAGGAATTGCTTCCGGTTAGCAAAATGATGGCGCTCACACAAGGCCTGCGCTACCGGTATATGATAAGTAGAGAAGTGCCGGTGATACAATTGAATAAGCATTGGATTTCCCAACGCAGCAGCGGCCTTTCTTTCAGTAAGCGTCCCTTTATAATTCTTAATAAAAGATTTCCCGCTGCCCACTGCACCACTGGATACCAACACGATATTATATTGTTTACTGAGTGTGGCTACCTGACCGGCTATCTTTTTTATCACCGACTCATCAATCATCCCCTCATCATTGGTAATAACCGCCGTCCCCAACTTAATAACCAGTACTTTTTTCTCCATGAAGATGCTTCTATTAGTGAAGATCACAAAAATAAGGAGAAAGGCAATTAGATATCTGAAAGAGCCAAACAACTATAACCGTTTACCGAATTCTTTACAGGGTAACCACCGTTTCAGTAAAACGCCCATCGTCTGCCCCAACCGGCTATTCCTTAAAAAAAATACTTATGGCAATTTATCATTAGAAATGATTCTGCAACAGAGATTCTTTTACAAGCATTTGCAGATTCATTCTTTAATTTCGTACGATCGGAATAAACCCAGGCTAATTGTCATTATAATTGAAAATTTACCAGCCATGTCATATCTATTTTCTTATTTCCTGCTTCCGGTACCGACTAAAGACTCTATTCAATCCAATATAGATCCTCAGACCCGGATTTATCCTCGGATTGTAGAAAACCGCAAGCGTTCAAACCTTTTAAAAAATGTAAATAACGAAGTTTTAGGACCTTTAGGTAAATATAAATTACGTAGGCATAGATAAATTGAAATTTATTGAAAAAACAGACATATAGTTTATGTAATCAGGTTAATTTGATCATCTGGTAGAATGAGACATCCTCTTGTAGGATAATTCATCACAAAAAATTATAGACGCAATGAACCCACTTAAAGCAATTGTATTCTCTGCTATGCTCATTATGGCAGCCTGTAACCATGCCAAACATTCACATGCTCAGAAAAACGACCCGGCCTCTCTCCGCTTTGAACAACTGAACGGAGACTGGCAATTAACCTATATCACTGGCCCAAGAATAGCTTTTGAAGGACTTTACCCCGATGATAAACCCCGGATTCGCTTTAAGACTGCTGATACATCCGTTAGCGGCAATACCGGTTGTAATGTGTTTTCCGGTAAGTTTAAAACAGAACAACTGAAAATCAGT